>NZ_JBILJQ010000163.1:0-3437 GCF_044377145.1 Aquimonas sp. | reverse complement strand
ATGCTTGTGACGTTGAACGTTCTCTTCGAGGACGACGCCAATGAGCGAAACAAGCGTGAGGTTGAGCAGGCCTGGGCGACCCGCAACGCCGAAGGAAAGTTGGCTCGCTTCGTTTCAAAGTACGGAAGGACCAAGAAGAGCCTGGACATCGCAGTTGGTGCGATGGACAACGGCGACCGCCTGGTCAAGGCCTACATCGGCATGGCGCTGTTCTGCAAAAGCGAGGAAGACAGCGTTCGCGCCGTCGCAAATGCCAAGTCGTACTGGCGCGAGTTCCGTTGGCAGATGATGGAGGATCGCTACTTCGTTCTGCCGCTGTTCTGCCAGCTGTTGCCTTTCGCTGGCGACGCCGACATTCAACCCATTCTGGGGCGCTACAAGACCTTCCCCACCAGCTCCGTGGTCGCGCTTGCGCCGGTACTGGGTCCATGGCGTGGGACTTCCACACCTCTTGTGACACCCTTCTCTCGCGACGGTCAGGTCATGGCCGTCAGCCCCTTCGACAGCGAGACCAACTACAACTTCTGCGTCTCAGCGGAATCCGGCGCAGGCAAGTCCTTTCTCGTTAACGAACTCGTGTGCTCGATGCGCGCAACGGGCGGAGCCGTGCGCATCATCGACGTCGGAAGCTCCTATCGAAATCTGTGCGAGATGCTGGGTGGCCAGTACATCGATTTTGACCCCGCGCGCGATATTTGTCTCAACCCCTTCGACAGCCTCACGAACTTCGACGAGGAGATGGCGGAGATCAGTGTTCTGTTGGAGATCATGGCGGCGCCCAAGCAGGGCCTGACTGATTTCTCGCGCGCCGCGCTTGAGTCGATCTTGCGGATCGAGTACGCGGCCAATGGGCCCGACTCATCGATCGACGGTGTCCGCGACCGATGCAGCCGCTCCGAGGATCCACGCATTCGCGACCTTGCGGTACAGCTCGGAGCCTTCTGCAGCGGCGGTCAGTACGGGCGCTACTTCAACGGGCGCTCCACTCTTGACATGAGCAACCCCTTCATTGTGCTTGAGCTCGAGCGCCTCAAGCAGCAGAAGCACCTGCAGCGCATCGTGCTTCTCATGCTCATGCTCAAGATCAGCCAACAGATGTTTCGCGGAGATGTGGCACAGCAGAAATTGCTGGCCGTGGATGAGGCCTGGGATCTTCTAGGTGCCGACGAGACCCGCGACTTCATCGTGGCCTTCTACAGGCGCGTCCGCAAAGCGAACGGTGCGGTGTGCACGATCACGCAGTCGATCAGCGACTTCTACCGTAACGCTGGTGCTGAGGCGATCATCGAAAACTCGGCGAATCAATACTTGCTGAAGCAGTCCGGCGAGTCGCTGAACATGATCCAGAAGGCGAATCGGCTCGATCTTGGCGAGTTCGGTTACAAGCTGCTCCGGTCGGTCCACACGATCCAGGGTGAGTACTCCGAGATCCTGTTCCGCACCAACTATGGGTCCGGTATCGGGCGCTTGGTGGTGGCTCCGTACACCCAACTCGCTTATTCCACGCATCCCAATGATCGCGCGGCGATCAAGTCTTATCGTGACCGCGGCGTGCCGCTGCATGAAGCCATTCTGCGTGTGTTGGAGGATCGGTCAAGGCCCCGCCGGAGCGCGGCATGAGCAGTTCCGCCGGCGTCCTGCCCATCATTGGATGCACCGTGCTCGTCGCTACAGGTCTTGCGGTCGGCAAGCACTATGTCGATCGAGAACTCGCGAAGCGACCTCCCGTGGTGGTCATTGACGAGCTTGCGCTCGTGCGTTCGATCGGTGGGGCACGCGCGAATCCCACCGAGCTGGAAGCGCTGTATCGGCGCATCGATGTCTCATCGGTTGAGTTGTCGGAGGCGGGTTACCTCGTGCTCCGCCGCAACGCGCTCCACGCTACGCCTGCCAGCGCCGAGGTCCAACCGTGATCGTGCGGGGTTGGTCGGGACTCAATCCCTGGCAACGACGCTTTCTGGCCCTCGCGTGCATCTTCAGCGTAGGGCTCGGAGCGGCAGGTCACTACGTCTCATCGCACTACCGAATCGCCTTCGATCAACAATCCATTCGGTGCCTGCCGTGGTGGTCCTACCTGATTGTGCTCGGCGTCGAGCCTGAGCGTTACGACCTTGTCGCGTTCGAGTCTGGGGCAGCACAGCCGATGTTCCCAGCCGGCACCGTCCTGGTGAAGCGATTGGTTGGGGTACCGGGGGATCGCATCGAAGTCGAAGCCGGTGAGGTTCGGGTGAATGGGGCGGTCCTCGCCTACCTGTCTGATGAAGTACTTGCTCGGCTCGGGCGCCCATCCTTCGACTTCGATGCGCGTTTCGTGCTTCGTGAGGGTGAGTATTTTGTCCTGGGCGAAGCACCTATTAGCTATGACTCGCGCTATTGGGGTCCGGTGCACCGCGCGGATGTCATCGGGCGCGCGCGGGGTGTGCTGTGATTCGGCTGATCGGTGGTCTTGCTCTTTCCGTTCTGCTGGCCAGCGCATGGGCCGCTGAGGGCGACGTAATCGATGTGGGGCGGTCGGTGCGTGCCCTGGAGAACCCTGCTTCGGAGTTGAGCGGCGAGGACTTCAGGTTGATTGAACAGGCCCAAGAGCAGAGCACTGCTGCGCTACAGGATCCCGACCTGAAGAACATCGCTCGTAGTGGCCGCGCTGTGCTGGAGGGCGCGCTAAACGAGCAGTTTGCAATGAGTCGTGCGCCTGCACCTGCCCAGGACGGAGAGCCTCGCCCCTCGATCCTCGTGTTCGTGTCTGTGTCGATGGGTGAAGGTGCTTTGCATGACGTTCTTGAGGATCTCCGTACGGAGCGCGATGCGGTGGCTCTTATTCGTGGCGGGCGCGATGGAGAGACGCTTGGCGATGTCCTGCGCGCCCTTCGCGAGCTGATCGGCGAAGTCACAGAGGGCGGCGTCGCGCCTCGCCTCGCGCTCGATCCCAACCCGTTCCGGACCTTCCAGATTGAGGCAGTGCCAACGCTCGTCTGGGTCGATGCCACCGGCGCTGAGGTAGCACGTGCTCAGGGCATTGCGAACGTTACTTGGTTCAAGGAGCAGGTGGTCGGGAAGGGGCGTCGGGGCGACCTCGGCAGCTTCGGCTCGGCCGTCGAGGTCGTCGAACGTGACATGGCGGAGGTGATCTCTGAGCGTCTGGCGCAGATAGATCTGACGGAGCAGGCCGAGGCTGCACGTCAGCGGTTCTGGGACAACCTCGATTACCTGGACCTGCCTCGAGCACAGCGCCACAGTGTCCGTTTGCTCGACCCCACGTTCGAGGTTACCCAGACCGTGGCGACTCCGGATGGAATCGTCCTTGCGCGTGAGGGGGACCGAATCAATCCGCTTGAGCGCGTGCCGTTTCCCGATGTCGTGATGGTTTTCGACGCGACCCGCGATGACCACGTGGCGTTTATTCGAGAGCAGATTGCCGCACACCGTGATCGCCCAAT
>NZ_JBILJQ010000041.1:0-46640 GCF_044377145.1 Aquimonas sp. | reverse complement strand
TGCAGCGCGTCTCGACTCAAGCTCCGACCGTCAACTGCTTCCATTTGCCACACCTCCGATCCAAGACCGAAACCTTGACCGCTGGCGGCGCTTGAAGTTCACGGATAATTGGCGCCGGCTCTATAAGCACCACACTGCAAGACCGACTGGCGCGGCTGTTCGCTGGTGTGGGCAGTGCCGGCGGCAATACGCTGGCGCGGATCCGCAGCGAGCACCCGGCGGCGCAGTTCGGCGTCGGTGCGCTGCTGGGGGTGGCCTGGAGCCCTTGCGTTGGCCCAACCCTTGGTGCGGCGATTGCACTCGCCGCCACAGGTGAAGGAAGCGCCCAGGCCGCGGTGGTCATGACCGTCTTCAGCCTCGGCGCCGTGCTGCCGCTGCTGGCCGCCGGCCTGTTTTCACGCAGCGCGTTCGCGCGCTTTCGCGAGCGCCTTTTGGCCGCGGGCAATGGCGGCAAGAAGCTTATGGGCGCCAGCCTGCTGCTGATCGGCCTGCTGGTGTTGAGCGGCTTGGACAAGCGTCTCGAAACCTGGCTACTCGACTTCACCCCGGCCTGGCTGACCGAGCTGACGGTGCGCTACTGAGGTCGCTGCGGTCGGCACGACCGCCTCGATCTCGAACAGCCTCAGTCGTACCGAGTCAACACTTGCTGGCGCGTGGTGTTCAGCGCCAGCGTAAGCACATCCGGCCGGCTGTAGTGGCCACTGAGATCGAGACTCTGGCGCGCCTGCGCAACCTCGCATTGGTCCAGCTCGACGATGAACAGCTGCTCCACATCCGGCTGCGGCGGCAGCAGCCAGCGGCCGTCGGGGGCGGCCACGCAGGCGCCCCCGTTGGCCATGACCTCGGGCAGCGCGGCCCGCAGAAGCGCGGACTCGGGCAGATGCGCCGGAACATCCTGGCGCCGCATCAACCCACCGACACTGAGGACGAAACAACGGCCTTCGCGCGCGATGAAGCGGGTGATGTCTTCGGTGTTGCGCACCGAGCCCGGCCACGCCGCGACGTGAATGTCCAAACCTTGCGCGTACAACGCACTGCGCGCCAACGGCATCCAGTTCTCCCAACAATTCAGCGCGCCCAGCTTCAGCCCGTCGAGGTCGAACGTGCGCAGGCCGTGGCCGTCACCGGGCGACCAGACCAGGCGCTCTTCGTAAGTAGGCACCAGCTTGCGGTGCACGTTGCGGATCTCGCCCGAGGCGTCGATGAGCACCAGGCTGCAGTACAGGCTGTGGCCACCGCGCTCGCTGGGGCGCTCGATGATGCCCAGCACAACCTGGACTTCGGCCGCGCGGGCGGCCGCGCACACCGGGGCGAGATCACCCCGCTCAATCTGCACCGCCTGTTCGCCGTAGTGCGCATACAGCCGCTTCTGCAGCGGCGACTCGAAGCGCGCGCCTTCGGTGTGCTCCAGCCAGAACGGATAGCCCGGCAGCAGCGCCTCGCCGAACGCCACCAGCCGCGCGCCACGCAAGCCCGCCTCTTCCACCCGCGCCACCACCTTGGCAAGGGTGCCGCCTCGATCCAGCCACACCGGTGCGATCTGGGCCAGAGCCACTGTCAAGCCTGCAGCAGACTGGGACATTGCGAGCACGCGAGGTAAGAGAGGGCGCCCATCCTAGCCCGATTCGGTCTGCGGCGGAACCGTACCCGGCACATTCGGACATCGTGCGCTATCGCTGTCGATTCAGCGCTCCCAGGTTCGACCAGTGAGTCCGCAGCCGTGCGCGACTCGCGGCTCCAACAAACCCGAAGGACGCGCGGCGCGTCGCGAACTCCAGGCGCTTCGGTCAACATGCAGACGCGGCCGAACTGTATTGACCGGGCCGGACCTCAGAAGATGGACATCCCCGTATGAAGGGCAGCTGCCACTGCGGCGCCGTGGAATGGCAGCTCGACGGCGATCCGGGCTCGATCACTGCGTGCAACTGCACGCTCTGCCGTCGCTACGGAGCCCTCTGGGCGTATGACTGGGAGGGGGAACGCATCCGCTTGTCCGGTGTCACCTCGGTCTACACGCGCAGGGAACGGGAGAACCCGTTTCTCGAGATCCACTTCTGCCCCGCTTGCGCCTGCGTACTGGCCTGGCGGGCGGTGCGGCCCGATGAAGACGGGCGTCGGCGCATGGCGGTCAACGTCCGTCTGGCCCCGCCCGAGGCGGTAGCGAACCTGCCGATCGACCATTTCGACGGCCTCGATACCTTCGACGACCTGCCGCGGGACGGCCGCTGCGTTCGGGACCTGTGGTTCTGAGATCCGACCGGCACTCGATCAAGCCGACCTGCGCCCTGCCCCCGGAACGAGTGACCCGACCCATGCGCTACGTGATCGCCCTCGACGCAGCCCTCCGTCTCTTTCGCGAGCGGGCAGTGCCAACGGCAGCCACCAGTCTCATCGCTCCCACCCTGCTGCGTTCGCAGACCGTGACCCACCTGTACGCAGCCGCGCGACGGGGAGAGATCGACCGCGGCGAGGCGGGAGCGCAGCTGGACCACATGCGCACGCTCAACGTCCGCTTGCTGGGTGACCGCGTGCTGCAGAGGTTCGCTTGGGACTACGCGGAAAAGCTCGACTGGGAGGACACGTTCACCGCCGAGTACATCGCGCTCACCCGACTGCAGGCCGATGCTCTGGTCACACTCGATCCAGCGCTGGCGCGTGCTGCCGGCGCGCACGTGCCGATTGCCACCTACGAAACACTGCTCGACCGAACGGCGGCTCAGCCGCGGGCTTAAGGCGTGGCGTCCCTGCATAGGCCGCGACCCACTGCGCCGGCGGCGATCCCACCGGCCCACCGGCAGACGGTGCGACCAGCAGCTCAACCTGTCGCGCGCCGGCGCTGTCGAAAGCGCACCCGCTGCTTCGACCACTTCCCGAGTTCCCCCATGGAACCGGCTGGAGACCCACGTCATGCCCTATCTCGCCCTGCTGTACGAACCCGCTGACACGCCTGCTTTCGAAGCGCGCGGCGTACGCTGGCGACTGGCCGGCGAGGCCCTGCGCCTGGGCCCCGGCCCGACGCCGGCCCGCCCCTGTGCGCTCGCCGAATGCCGCGCAGCCGCCGTGGCTGCCGTGCAATGGATCGAGGCGCGCGATCTTAACGAAGCCCTGCGCCTCGCCACCCGCGAGCCGCTTCCGCCCGGCTACCTGCTCGAACTGCACTCGCTGGAACGCTCGACCCCGTAGCAGACTCAGCCCTCGACGGCTCTACGAATCCCCAATCCCGAATCCCCAATCCCGGCTCTCAACCATGAAATACCTCTGCCTCGTCTACTACAACGAAACCCATCAGGTCGAACTGGACGATGCCCACTGCATGCACTACGCCGGTGGCCTGGTCGAGCGCGGCCTGATGCTGGCCGGCAATGCCCTGCAGCCCGTGGCCACCGCCACCACGGTGCGGCTTCGCGACGGCCAGGTGCAGGTCACCGATGGCCCCTTCGCCGAAACCCGCGAACAGCTTGCCGGCTTCTATCTGATCGATGCCCAACACCTGGACCAGGCGATTGAGATCGCCGCCGGCATCCCACCGGCGCGGGTCGGCAGCATCGAGATCCGCCCGATCCGCGATTTGCACCCCTGAACCCAAGTCCCGAACCCAAGGAGAGCCTTCATGCCCACCGGCACCGTCACCCTGCACCGCGTGCTGCGCGCCCCCGCAGAACGCGTCTATCGCGCCTTTCTCGACCCCGATGCGATGGCCAAGTGGACCCCACCACACGGCTTCACCGGCAAGGTCAGCCACTCCGATCCGCGCGTCGGTGGCTTCTACCGGATGTCGTTCACCAACTTCTCGACCGGCAGCAGCCACCACTTCGGCGGCGAGTACCTGGAGCTGGTGCCGAACCAGCGCCTGCGCTACACCGACCGTTTCGATGCCGAATCACTGCCCGGCACGATGATCACCACGGTCGAACTGCGCGAGGTCGCGATGGGCACCGAGCTGCGGATCGAGCAAACCGGCATTCCGGACGCCATCCCCATCGAGGCCTGCTATCTGGGCTGGCAGGAATCGATGAACCTGCTGGCGCAATTGGTGGAACCGAACATCCCGGATCATCCGGTCTGAATCCGCCGCACCCGCGCGCCGCCCTTTATGCACCATCCCCGCGAGGAAGATCGCATGCCCTACGTCGATGCTTTCGTTATGCCCGGCTCCGCCGACAAGATCGAGGCTTGCAAGGAGATCGCCCGCACCGCCTGCGCGGTCTGGCTGGAGCACGGCGCCCTCGATTACTGGGAAGCCGTGGCTGACGATACTCACTGCGAGTGGGCGCGGCCGTTGACTGAACTTGCAGGCACGCAGGACGGCGAGACTGTCGTGTTCGCCTGGATCCGCTACCGCTCACGCGCGCACCGCGACGAGGTCAATGCGCTGGTGATGAAAGACCCGCGCATCACCGACATGCCACCGGAATCGATGCCCTTCGACTGCAAGCGCATGGCCTACGGCGGTTTCGAGGTGATGGTCGGCGGCCGTGCCGATGCCTGAGGTGTCGAGCGCGCTCGCCGCGCAGATCGAGGCGCTGTACCGCAGCGATTCGCGGCGGGTGCTGGCCACCCTGATCCGCCTGCTCGGCGATTTCGAACTGGCCGAAGACGCGGTATCGGATGCCTTTGCCGCAGCGATGGAGCAATGGCCCAGCGAGGGCATTCCGGGCAATCCGGTGGCTTGGCTGGTCTCGGCCGGACGCTTCAAGGCGATCGACCGCGTGCGCCGGCGCGCGCGCTTCGATGAAGTCGCGCGCACTGTCGCGGTCGAGCACGAGCTGCTGCACGAGCCGCCCACGCTCGACGGGTTCGAGCCGGTCGAAGACGACCGTCTGCGCCTGATGTTCACCTGCTGCCATCCGGCGCTGGCCTTCGAGGCGCAGATCGCCCTGACCCTGCGCGAAGTCTGCGGGTTGACCACCGAGGAGATCGCGCGCAGCTTCCTCACCACGGCCGCAACCCTGGCGCAGCGGATCGTGCGCGCCAAGAACAAAATCCGCGCCGCCAAGATCCCGTACGTGGTGCCAAGCCCGGCTGAGCTGCCGGCGCGGCTGGACGCCGTGCTGAAGGTGGTCTACCTGGTGTTCACCGAAGGCTATGCACCGACCCAAGGCGAACAGCTGACCCGCGGCGACCTCTCCGGCGAGGCCATTCGCTTGGGTCGCCTGCTGGTCGAACTGCTGCCCGAACCCGAAGTGCAGGGCCTGCTCGCGCTGATGCTGCTGACCGAAGCCCGCCGCGCCGCGCGCAGCGACGACGCCGGCGAACTGGTGCTGCTGGAACACCAGGACCGCAGCCGCTGGGACCGCGATCTGATCAACGAGGGCTGCGTCCGCGTGCAGCATGCGCTGCGCTCGCGCCGCATCGGGCCCTACAGCCTGCAGGCAGCGATCGCTGCCGTGCACGCCGAGGCGGCCGCCGCCGCCGACACTGACTGGCGCCAGATCGCAGGCCTGTACGAAGTGCTGCAACGCGTCGAGCCAAGCGCGGTCGTCGCGCTGAACCGCGCCGTGGCGATCGCGATGTGCGCGGGCCCGCAGGCCGGGCTTGACCTGATCGACGCCCTGATCGAATCCGGTCAGCTGCAGGACTATTGCCCTGCCCATGCAGCGCAGGCCGACCTGCTGCGACGCCTCGGCCGCACTGAGGCCGCGAGCTTGGCCTATGCACGCGCGCTGGCGCTGAGCCGGCAGGGCCCGGAGCAACGCTATTTCGCGCGGCGCTTGGCGGAGCTGGCCGCTGCCTGAGCCGAGCGATCGGGCATGGCCGATGCTCGCAAGGGTGCAGCAACGCGATTGATCGGATCCTTGCAGCAACGGCACAACGCGCCCGAGTCCAGCAAGCGCGCAGCGATACGCTCTCCTCAGCGGTCGACCGACCCGCACATCTCGCTGCGATCTGGTCGCGCGAGCGCCGTCAGCCGGCCACGCTCGCCAGCACGCGGTTTGCATTTGCGCGGTCGCTTGCAGCGCGGGCCAGACAGCTGAACGAATACCCCGCCCGCAGCGGCAATGCCCGGCTTCGAAGCAAGCCATCCCCTATGCTCGCCACGGCCCTGGCTTTGGGCCAACACCAGAGAGAACCTACATGCTTACCGTCCGCAGCGCCCTGAATTGCTCAACCGTTCTCGCCCTCGCCCTGGTCAGCGCGTCAGCGAAGGCCGAAGACCTGACCTTCACCCTGACCAACAACTCCAGCTTCGTCGTCGTCGAGTTTTACGCCTCGCCCTCGGACGTCGGCGAGTGGGAAGAAGACATCCTCGGCACCGGCGTGCTGGGCTCCGGCGAGTACAGCCAGATCACCATCGGCGACGGCCGCGAGCAGTGCGAATACGACCTGCGCTTCGTCTTCGACGATGGCGATGTGGTTGATCGTGGCGGCGTGAATCTGTGCGAAACCGGCAGCTACACTCTGACCGACTGACTCTGGCGCTGCAGCGGATGACGAGCCGGAGGTGTAGGCTCGCCATCCGCTGCCGGAGCTCGCAATGACCGCAAAGCCGCCCGCCGCCGCCGACGACGAAACGCGGCCTTTCGTGGTGCCGTGCGCCCAGTTGGAACTACGCGCGCCGCTGCGCTGGCTGCGGCTGGGCTGGGGTGACTTCCGGCGCGCGCCGGGCTTGAGCCTGCTGTTCGGTGCGGTCATCGTGCTGGTCAGCATCGCGGTATCGGCACTCGCCTGGTCGCTGGGTCGGTTCGCCCTGCTGGCAACGTTGCTGTCGGGCTTCGTGTTCATCGCGCCGCTGATCGCGGTCGGCCTGTACTGCGTCAGCCGCGGGCTGGAGGCCGGGCGCCAGCCCAGCCTTGCCGATTCGTTCGCACTGGCGCGACGGGTGATCGGCCAGGCCGGCGTGTTCGCGCTGGCACAGCTGGTGATCCTGCTGCTGTGGTCGCGGGCCGGGATGATGGTCAGCGCCTTTGTGCCGATGCAAAGCGGCAGCCTGCAGGGCTTGCTCGAGTTCCTGCTGATCGGTTCCGCGGTTGGCTCGGTGTTCGCGGCGATCACCTTCGCCACCGCGGCGTTCTCGCTACCGATGATCGCCGATCGCGATGTCGATATGGTCACCGCCTGTGTCTCCAGCATTCACGCGGTGCTGCGCAACAAGGCGGTGATGTTGTTCTGGGGCGTGCTGATCGCGCTGCTGACCGCGCTCGGCTTTGCCAGCGCCTTCCTCGGCCTGGGCATCGTGATGCCTTGGCTGGCCTATGCGGCCTGGCACGGCTACCGCGAGACCCTGGACACCCGCGAGTGGCCAGCGCTGGACTAGCCAGTCGACAGGACGCATGCACCCGAAGAAGTTCAGGCGACCCGAGCGCAGTCGCTGACGCGTCGGCGTCGCCTGCAACCCGTCAGCGCAGCAGCGCCGCCAGATCCGCATCGGGCTCAGCGCTGAGCACCGCAACCGTCTGACCTTCGCGCAGCCGCTCGGCGCCGCGGACGATGATGCGGTCGCCTGCCGCCAGCGCCCCGCGCACTTCGACGAAGTCGCCGTGGCGCTCGCCGACCTCCACTGCGACACGCTCGGCCTGTGAGTCAGCATCGACGCGCAGCACGTGATTGCCCTCGCGACGAAGCACCACCGCATCACGCGGCACCGCCAGCACTTCGCGCGCGGCCGCCGTCGGCAGACCCAGCTCAAGCGCCGTGCCGACCGGCAGCGACAGGCCGTGCAGCGGCAGACGCAGTTCGAGCTGGCGCGAGACCTCATCTCCGACCGGCACCACGGTACCCAGCGACAGCGGATGCGAGACATCGCCGACTCGCAGCTCGACCTTGGAGCCCGCGCGGAGGCTGGACGCCAGCGCCACCGGCGCACGCGCGCGCACTTCCAGATCAGCCGTGTCGACCAGACGCAGCACCGGGGCGCCCGCAGCCAGCATTTCGCCGTCCGCCGCGAAGCGTTCAACCACCACGCCGTCGAAGGGCGCCAACAGGCGCGCGCGCTCGATCTGCAGATGGATCTGCGCAAGCGCGGCTTCGGCTTCGACGCGCTGCGCCGTCAGTGCCGCCAAGCCCGATTCGGCCTCATCCAGCTGCAGGCCGGACACATGGCCCGCGTCGCCGAGCTGGCGGTAGCGCGCGAGCTGGCGCTCGGCCTGTTCGGCCTCGACCCGCAGCCGGCCGATCCGTGCCTGCTGCTCAGCTGCGGCCAGCTCCGCCGCGGCGCGGTCGAGCTGAGCCAGCGGCTCGCCACGGCGCAGGCGCGTGCCGACGTCGGCAATGCTGAGCACGCGCCCACCGACCTCGGCCGCCAGCCGCGCATCGCCGCGGCTGTGCACGCTGGCGCTGACCCAGCTCAGCGGCAGGAACTCCATCCGCTGCACTTCAGCAACACTGACCACCGCTGGCGGCGCAGCCGGTGCTGCAGCCGCGGCGGTCGCGGGCGGCTGCACCTGGGCAAGCGCGCTGGACTCGTCGCCCGTCAGCCAGATCACGCCGCCGCCGATCACCGCCAGCACGGTCGCCAGCGCCAGCGCCAAACGGCCGCGGCGCGGGCGCGCACTGCGCGCTGCGGCCGACGCGCGGGCCGGCGTCGGCACGGCGGGTGTAATGGCTTCGCGGATCGCCGCGGTCACCGCCGGTTCAATGGCGGTCACGGTTGGCAGCGGGTGCGGCGGCGCGTGCTCCGCGGACAGCAGCAGCGCCTTGGGCGGACGTGGGCCGTGCGAACGCGGCGATCGGCGGGTTGTTCTCGGCATGACGCATCTCCTCAGGTTCCATGGAAGGGCCGCGACCGTCCTGGCCGCGACCCGCAGTGATGACGCTCCCGCGCCACCCGGCGGTGGCTGCCTATGCAGCCACCCGCGGCCATCCCTGGCCGCCTCTGCGACGCATCCCTGCGTCGCGTTTGATCGAACTCCGAACGCATGAAGGCGCATGATTCGTTCGTGCGGGCGGCGCTGACCGCAGGCGGCCGGCAGCACGCACATAGGCCCTCATGCCGGCACCGCCGCAGGTTCAACGGCCGCCACGCGCTGGCGCTCGAACAGCCGCGCCAACACCGGCACCAGCACGAAGGTGAACACCAGCGACAGCGCGACACCGCCGACGCTGACCGCAGCGAGCCCGCGGTAGATCGCGGCACCCGGGCCGGGGCTGATCGCCATCGGCAGTGCACCGAACACGCCGGTGAGCGCGGCGATCAACACCGGGCGCAGGCGCTGGTTCATCGCCTCGCGCAGGGCGTCCTCGATGCTCAGCCCGCGCGACTGCGCCGACCGGGTCTGCGCCAGCAGCAGGATGGCGGTGTTGACCACCATGCCGAGCAGCATCACGAAGCCGATCATCGACAGCAGGTCGAGGTTCTGGCCGACGGTGAGCTTCAGCGCCCACAGCCCGAGCACGCCGCCCAACACGGCCAGCGGCAGGCTGGCCATCACCAGGGCGCTGTCGGTCAGCGAGCGGAACATCGCCGCCATCAGCAGAAACAGCACCACCAGCGCAAGCCCGAAGTTCGCGCCCATCGAGCCGACGATGGCGTCCAGACGATCCGCGCTGCCGGCCATGCGGATGCCGGCATCGGCCGGCAGCAGCTGGCGCAGCTCGGGCAGGATCTCGGCCTCCAGCACGTTCAGCGCGTCCTCCAGGGCGAGGTCTGCCGGCGGATCGAACACCAGGGTGAGGCTGCGGCGGCCATCGACGCGGCGCAGCTGGGATGGGCTGAGCAGGGTCTCCGTGCGGGCGAGTTCAGCCAACGGCAACACCCCGCCCAGCGGCGTCATCAGCGGCTGCGCACCGAGCGTCGACACGGAATCGCTACGGCCGCTGTCGACGCCAAGCAGGATTGGCAGGCGGCTATCGCCATCGAAATGCTCGCCCAGCCACAGGCCTTGACCGAGCACGCGCACGGCGTCCGCGAGATCCGCGCGGGCCCAGCCGACTTCAGCCAAACGACGGTCATCGGGCAGCACCCGCAGCTCGGGCGTAGCGACATCCGCATTCGGCAGCACCTGCACATTGGCACCGGGAAAACGCGTGCTCAGCTTCTCGCGCGCGGCTGTGGCCGCCTCGCGCAGCGCATCACCATCCGCATGCTGCAGGTGGACGCTGATCGCGCGCGCCGAAGTGCCAAAGCCACCGAACAGTTCACCCTCGGCCGCAAACGCGCGCGTGTCGGGCAGGCCCTGGATGACTTCATCGCGCACCAGTCGCTCCAGCTCGCCGATGGTGTCGGGGTCGGTGACGCGTGCGCCGATGGTGCCGCCGCCCGACCACACGCTCAGATACCAGTTGCTGAGTTGGGGCGCACGCTCGCCGTCCATGAACGGGCGCATGCGCTCGAGCAGGGTCGGCACCAGTTCCGCATTGACCCGCGCGGGGCTCATGCCGGGCGGAAAACTGAACTGGGCGTCGACCGCCGCACGTTTGACCGGCGGCAGGTAGTCGAGTTGTGGCATCAGCAGCCAGGCCAGCAGCGCCGGCGCCAGCACCAGCAGGGCCGCACCGACCCACTGCCGTGGCCGGGTCGCGGTCCAGACGAGCACCCGCTCGGTCAGCTGCGGCCAACCGTGGGCGAGCTTTCCGCGCGCGCCAGGGTTCAACCAGCGTCCGGCCGCCGCCGGCAGAACGGTGAGCGCGACCAGCAGCGAAATCGACACCGCGATCGACACCGTCAACGCCAGATCGGCGAACAGCTGGCCCTCGACGTCCTGCAGGCTCAGCACCGGCAGGAACACCGCCACGGTGGTCAGGGTGGAGGCCAGCAACGCACCGCCCACCTCGCGGGTGCCCTGCAGTGCGGCCTCAAAGCGCGCCATGCCGGCCTCGCGCAGGCGCAGGATGTTCTCGGCCACAACAACGGCGGCGTCCATCACCATGCCCACCGCGAACGCAAGGCCAGCCAGCGAGATCACGTTCAAGCTGCGGCCGCCCAGCTGCAGCACGATGAAGGTCGACAGCAGGCAGATCGGAATCGCCGCGGCGATCAGCAGGGTGGCCCGCAGATCACGCAGGAACCACCACAGGCAGCCCACCGCCAGCAGCATGCCGGCGAGCAGATTGCCGGACAGCAGGCTGATCGCACGCTGGATGAATACCGAGGCATCGAAGCTCTGCTGGATGTCGAGGCCAAGCGGCTTCAGCTCGGTCTCACGCACACGGTCGACTTCGGCGCGCACCGCCGCCAGCGTAGCCAACACGTTGGCATCGGCTTGGCGCAGAAAGCGCAGGCCGATCGCCGGATTGCCGTTCTGGTAGCTGAAGAAGCGCGCCTCGACCGGCTGCACCCGGATGTTGGCGACATCGCGCAGTCGCACCGGGCGGCCCTCGCGCCAGGCCAGCACCAGCTCGCCGAGTTCCTCGGGCGCATAGCGGCCGGCGAAGCGCAGGCTGTACTCGCGCCGGCCATCTTCAACCAGCCCCGCGGAGACATCGGTGGCGCGCGCGGCCTGGCGGGCGATCAGCGGCAGCTCGATACCGAGTGCAGCGGCGCGATTCAAGTCGACGCTGATGCGCAGCTCCTCGGGCATGCCGCCCTGGATCTCGACCGCCGCCACACCGGGGATCGACTCGAAGCGCGGCACCAGACGCTCCTCGATCAGGCGCAGGTGCTCGTTGAGGTCGCCCGTACTGCCGGGAAGCTGCTGCACGAAGAAGAAGGTCAGCGTGCTATTGCTGTCACCCGCGCTTTGCAGCACCGGCGGGCTGGCTTCACGGGGCAGCGGCGGCAGTCTGTTCAGGCGCGAAATCACCTCGACCGCAGCGGATTTCATGTCGCTGCCCACCGCAAAGCTGAGATTGACGCCGCCGAAACCGTTGCCGATGTTCGACTCCATCGACTCCAAGCCCGGCAGGCCCTGCATCACCCGCTCGATCGGTTCAACGATTTCCGACTCCAGCTCCTGCGGCGACGCCGCGCGCCAGTTCGATGACACCGAAAGCTGCGGCCGCTCGATATCCGGAAACAGCTGCAGCGGCAGGCGATACAGGGCCAGCCCGCCGAACAGGAGAATCAGGGCCAGGACCGCGGCCACCGCCGGTGGGTTGCGCAATGCGCTTTCAGTGAGTTGCATGCTCGGCATCCGTGCGAGAACGCGTGCAGGCTGCACGTGCTCGATGCCAGTTCGGATGCATCAGTGGTCACGAAGGTTGCAGGGCTTGCGACGAAGCGTGTGCGGCCTGCGCCGAAGCGTCTGGAGGGCCCCTGCAGGCATGACCTCCAGCAGGGCGAAACGACGCATTCAGGGGCGTGCGCAGTGGGTCTGATCGGCCGCGCGCGAGTTCTCAGAGCTTGAAGCGCTCGCGGAAACCCCGCGACAGCTTGAGCTCCTGTCCGCAGTCGAGGCGTAGGAACGCCTCACCGTTCAGATGCGGACGCATCTCGACCACGCGCGCCGCATTCACGATCGTCGAGCGATGAATGCGGGGAAAGCGCGATGGATCCAGCTCGGATTCCAACTGCCGCAGGGTTGCTCGCAACACATGCGTGCCGCTGTCGGTGTGAATGCACATGTAGTCGCCAGCGGCGTCGATCCAGCGGATGTTGGCGAGTGCGACCAGCAGCACCCTGCCGCCATCGCGGATCGACAGCCGGTCGCTGCGGCGCAGCTCTTCAGCGCGCTCGGCCGCCAAGGCTTCGTCCAGACTCAAATCGCTGCGGCCGGACAAGCCGCCGAGCAGGGCCAACAAGTGGGTCGTGTGTGCGGAGTGCGCATTCTGCTGACGGCGATCGCGCACGCGCTGCAGCGCCTGTTGCAAACGTTCGGCATCGACCGGCTTCAGCAGATAGTCGACCGCCGCGGTCTCGAACGCGCGCAGCGCGTAGTGATCGAACGCGGTGACGAAGACCACCGGCGGCAGGTCGTCCAGCGCCAGTTCGGCCAGCACACCGAAACCGTCCAGGCCGGGCATCTGCACATCCAGGAACACCAGGTCGGGGCGGTGCTGCCGGATCGCCTGCACCGCCGCCACGCCATCGCCACATTCGCCGATGATCTCGACGTCGGCGCTCTCAGCCAGCCGCAGCCGCAGTCCGCGCCGGGCCAGCGGCTCGTCATCCACCAGCAGGGTGCGCAGAAGTGCACTGTTCATCGCCAGCTCGATCCGCGCGCCGCACTGCCGCCGCCAACAAGTGCAGGCAGCGCAACGCGGCAGGCGAGCTTCTGCATCTCCGGTGCGCGGGTAAGCGCTGGTGCCGCCCACAGCACCTCGTGAACAACGCCTGCCGCCGATCTCACCGACTCGGATCGATCACGCGTTTGCATTCGATAAGCTCTCGTCGCGCCGCGGCAGCTCGAACGGCAGCCGCAGTTCAACTTCCAAGCCGCCCTCGGGCCGGTTGCTGGCGCGGCTGCTGCCGCTTTCGCCATACAGCACCCGCACCCGCTCGAACACGTTGCGCAAGCCAACCCCATTGCCCGGCGGCAGCGCACCGTCATCGCGCAGATGCGGGCAGCCGGGACCGTCATCGCGCACCGTCAGCACCAGCTGCGCCCCCGTTCGACGTGCCTCGATCCACAGGCTGCCGCCCTCGATCCGCGGTGCCACCGCGTATTTGATGGCGTTCTCGATCAGCGGCTGCAGGATCAGGCTGGGCACCAGTGCACCGAAGCAATCTGCGGCGATGTGGGTCTGAAGCCGCAGACGCTCGTCAAAGCGGATGCGCTCGATGCCGAGGTACAGCTGCATCGCCTCCAGCTCCTGACGCAGGCTGACCCGCTGCATCGGATCGCTGTCCAGCGAATGACGCAAGAAGCCCGACAGGCCCAGCACCATCGCATTGGCCGTGGGTGTGTCTCGATCGAGGATCAGGGTCGAGATTGCATTCAAGGTGTTGAACAGGAAGTGCGGGTTGAGCTGGTAGCGCAGCATCTTCAGCTGCGCCTGGTGGGCCATTGCGTTGGCTTCCAGCAGTCGCCGGCTCTCCGCCTGCAGCTGGCGATACGTGGTCAGGCCGAGGTACAGGCCAAGCCAGGTCAGCACCACGTAGAGATGGCTGACGGCATAGGCGAGGTAACCGAGCTGGCTGGTGGGCCGGCAGTCGCTGCAGTACTCGATCAGCACCACGATGTAGGCAGCACCCATCAGCACCGAGGCCAGCAGCACCGGCACCGCCGAAAGCAGCAGCTGCTGCGGCATCGGCCGGCCACGCAACCGGTGCAACCACGGCCGCAGCAGACCGGTGCCCAGCGCGCCCGCAATCGCAGTGGCGGCCGGCACCATCGCGTAATGCAGGCCTTTGCCGTGCGCCAGCGCGCCCAGAAAGCTCAGCCCGAAATAGCCCAGCCAGCCAACGATGTGCAGCCACCAGAACAATCGGCGCGGCGCATCTGCGCGCGCACCGGTTGCCTGAGCAGGGGCCTGCAGCGCGCTGGAGGCAGCAGCCATGGCGAGTCCGATGGAATCCAACCGCGCATGCTACGCGAGGTCTGAATCCCGAAGCTGTGCGCCGCTAACGGCTCGGCGCACAGCTCGCACGGGCTGGCGCAGACTTGCTTCGGCGAACGCCGCAGAGCCTCGCGCCGGCGATACTCAGTTCAGTAAGACTCGATCCAGCACTGCTTGCGCCTGCGCGGCGCCGGATCTTCGCCGAAAGCATCGTTGCTGCATTCGACACCACCGCGGAACTCGAGCACCACATAGTGCTGGCTGGTGCCGTAGCGCACCGCGCGACGACCGCGGAACTCGCAGTAACCGCCTTCGCTCGCACACTCGCTCCAACCGTCGCCGCCCCAGCCGCCGCCGCTGTTGGGGCCGCCGTATCCACCACGGATCGGCTGGAAATCGCAGCCCTTGCTCCGGCGCGGCGCCGGGTCGCCGAAGGTGTCGTTGTCACAGAAAACGCTGCCGCCGTCGAAGCGCTCGTAGGTGTATCTGCCCTCGGCGCCGTAGCGCACATCGGCCGGCCCCGGCAAGCGGCAGACGCTGCCCTCGCGCGCGCAGCGAATCCAGTCGCCGCCGCCCGGTCCGCCGCTGCCCCAGTGACCGCCACCGCCACCGCCACCGCTGCGGGTGTACAGCACTTCGCAGCTCTTGACGCGACGTGGTGCCGGGTCGCCGAACATCGAGTTGTCGCAGTTGAGCGTGGCATTGCGCACCTCGCGATAGACATAGCGGCCGTCGGCGCCGTAGCGCACCACGGCCCAGCCACGCACGTCGCAGCGCTGGCGCTCATTCGCGCAGAACTCCCAGTCGCGCAGATAGCCACCCGACTTGCTGCCTTGGCCGATGCCACCCAACCGCAGCTCGCTGTCGGATTGAGGCCCGATGTAGCCGTCATCGCGCTGCGCCAGCGCTGCCGTCGACAGCAGCCCGGTCAGGGCGATCAGGATCAAGTGCATGCACAGAGTGATGCGGGGCGACGGCGAGCGGCTCATAAAGGTCCTGGGTCGGAGGAGCGGTGGCGCACTGGATAGCACGCGCTGACGGACTTGTCAGCGGGGCGGCTCGGAAGCAAGCGATGCGAGGTTCAGGCGGGCTGCCAACAGGGCTGGCGCCCGATCGCCATGCGCAATCGCCACGCAGCGATGGCCTGCACGGCGCATGCCCCGCGCAGGCATCGGCACTGGTCCAGGGCAGAATCAGGCGCCACTGGCGCGCACCATCCACAGCCGCCGCAGCGGCGCGATCGCCCCTGCCAGGCCCAGCGCGTGTCCGCGCAGCAGGGTCGGCAGCACGGCATCGTTCGAGAACAGACGGTTGAGCCCGTCGAAGCCGTAGGCCGCCAGTTCGTTCTCGCTGCGCCGGCGGCGCGCGTAGCGGTCGAGCAGGCGTGTGCTGTGCAAAGGCGCACCGCGGGTCGCCGCCACGCTGGAGAGGTCGAGCAGTTCGGCGGCGTCCTGCAGGCCGAGGTTGACGCCCTGGCCGGCCAGCGGATGCACCGCATGCGCGGCGTCCCCCGCCAGCAGCAGCGGCCCGCTGCGATAGGTTTTGGCCAGCTGCAGCTTCAGCGCAAACGCGACCCGATCCGAGGCCAGGCGCATCGCCCCGAGACGACCATCGAAGGCGCGCTCAAGTGCGCGCTCGAAGGCCGGCGCATCGGCGGCGCACAGGCGCTCGGCTTCGGCGGTCGGCAGGCTCCACACGATCGACGACAGCCCGTCGGCGCAGGGCAGCACCGCCAGAGGACCGCCGGGCAGAAAGCGCTGCCAGGCGGTGTCGGCGTGCGGCTGCGCGGTGTCGATGTAGGCGACCAGTCCGCTCTGGGCATAGTCGCGGCCCTGCACTTCAATTCCCGCCCACGCGCGCAGCGGCGAGGACGCGCCATCGGCGGCAATCAACAGCGGTGCGCGCAGGGTGTCGCGATCAAGATCGAGTACGGCCATCTGCCCGCCCACGGCATCGGTTTCGACCGCATAGCCCTGCACCCGTGCCGGCGCATGCAGTTGCACCCCGGCGCGCTCCAGCGCCTGCCAAAGCCGCGACTGGATCAGACCGGCCTCGACGATATGGCCGAGCTCGCGCTGGCCGGATTCGTATGCATCGAGGCGCAGGGCGCGGCCACCGCCGGCATCCCACACCTCCATCGCCCGGTAAGCATGCGTGCGCGCCGCTTCAACACTCGACCAGACGCCGAGCAGCTCCAGCAGCCGGCGCGAGCCGGGGGCGATCGCGTAGACGCGCAGGTCGCGTTCGACTTCGGCCGACCAGGGCTGCGGCGGTCGCGACTCGACCAAGGCCACCCGACGCCCCTGCTGGGCGAGACCCAATGCAATCGCCGCGCCGACGATGCCGCCGCCGACCACGATCGCTTCCAGCGCGCTGGCCGAACGTGCCGGCTGCGCGCGCCCGGCGGCCACTCCCATGCGACTCATGCTGGCCTCCGCAGTTGGTCGAGCTGTTCGAGCGCACGCGGATTCAGCCCCATCGCGCCGCGCACCAGCGGCCGCGCCAGATCGGCGAAGTGATCAAGCGCAGCCAGGCCCAGGCCACGCAACAGCCGCACCGGAAAGCTGCGGTGACAGAACAATCCGGCCAGACCGTCGCTGAAATCGATGGTGCGAGCGCGGTCGTCGGCGCGCTGATCCGCGTACTCCGACAGACGCCCCGGGTCGCCCGGGTCCAGGGCCAGCTGCGCACGCAGCAGGCTGGCCAGGCACAGCGCATCGCGCAGGCCGAGATTGAAGCCCTGCGCACCGATCGGATGCAGGGTCTGCGCGGCATTGCCCACCACCACGCAGCGCGAGCCGACCGTGCGCTCGGCCGTCACCAGCCGCATCGGATAGGCGCTGCGACGACCGACCGCACGCAGCCGACCCAGCCGCCAGCCGAAGCGCTGCTGCAGCAGCTCCAGGTAGCCGGCATCGTTCAGCCCGAGAACGCTCTCGGCCTGGGCCGTTGGCACCGTCAGCACGCTGCCGATGCGGCCGCCGGCCAGGGGCAGACACGCGACCGGCCCGTCCACGGTGAAGCGCTCGTAGGCAACGCCCGCATGCGGGCGATCCGGCTGCACGACGCTGACGAACAGGGTCTGGCCGTAGTCCTTGCGCAACTCACCCAGGCCGAGCTGCGCGCGCAATGGCGAGTCGGTGCCTTCGGCGATCACCAGCAGCCGGGTGTGCAGACACTCACCGCTGTCGAGTTCGACGGCGACGGAATCGGTCTGGACCTGCGCGCTCACTACGCGTGCCGGCGCGCGCCGCGCAAGATTCACGCAGCCGACCAGCCGGCGTTCAAGCGCGAGGCCGAGTTCGCGCGCGATCACCACGCCACCGAATGCGTCCACGCCGTGTTCTTCGGCGCGCAGGCGCACCCGACCGAAGTCGCCGGCGCTGGAGACATGCACGCCGCGGATCGGCGCTGGCGGGGTATCGAGCTGGGCCAGCACGCCAAGTGCATGCAGCGCATCGAGGCTGAGCCGGTTCAGCGCCAGATTGCGCTCGTCAAAACTGGGCGGCCGCTCGATCGCAGGTGCGCTGGCCTCGACCAGGCCGATCCGCAGCGGGCTGGCGTCCAGCGCGCAGGCCAGGCTGCTGCCGACCAAGCCGCCGCCGACGATCAGCACATCGAAGGTGGCGCCGTGAGACATGTGTGCAGACATTTCGGACTCATGTGATGCCCCGCGGCACGCAGCGCCGGCTGGAGCGGTTCGGCTATCCTAAGTGTAGTGCTTCGCACTTGATCGAACGTACCTGCGGCGTCTTTGCGCGGCTGGCGGCGTTGCTCCTCCTCGCCATAGCGCTGCTATGACTCGTCGTCGCGCCTTGCCAGTCACGCAAAGCCACTCGCAGCTACTGTCCGCCAAGTACGAAGCACTACACTAGCGGCCGATCCCTCGGCGCGCTGTCGAGACTGCAAAGCTGGAGCATTCAGATGCCAAACACCGCCCCCTTGATCCCGCTGCGCAGCCTGGTGCTGGCCGGCTTCATCCTCGCCGCCGCCGCCGCGCGCCTGCTGCCGCACGCCTGGAACTTCACCCCGGTCGAGGCGATGGCCCTGTTCGGTGGCGCCTACTTCGCCAGCCGCTGGGCGGCGTTCGCGGTGCCGCTGGTAGCCCTGCTGCTGAGCGATCTGTTCCTCGGCTTCTACGGCCTGATGCCGGTGGTCTACGGCTGTGTCGCGCTGTCGGTGATGCTCGGCTTCTGGCTGCGCGGCAGGGTGAACGTGCTGCGGGTCGGTGCGGCCGGTCTGGTCGGCGCGGTGGTGTTTTTCCTGGTCACCAATTTTGCGGTCTGGGCCACCGCCGGCAGCGTCAGCGACCACCCCGCGTGCAGCATCGGCCTTGTCGAGTGCTATGTCGCCGCCCTGCCCTTCTTCCGCGCCCAGCTGGTCGGCACTGCGGTATGGAGCCTGCTGCTGTTCGGCGGCTACGCCCTGCTCAGCCGCCAATTGCCGGCACTGAATGCGCGACCGGCAGCGGCCTGATCGCCATGGGCAATCGACTTTCCAAGATCTACACGCGCACCGGCGACGACGGCAGCACAGGCCTGGGTGACGGCAGCCGGGTGGCGAAGGATTCAGCCCGGGTCGGCGCCTACGGCACCGTCGATGAGCTGAACTCGAACATCGGCGTGCTGCTCGCGCAGAACCTGCCCGACACTCTCCGCGAGCCGCTGGTGTCGATCCAGCATCAGCTGTTCGACCTCGGCGGCGAGCTGTGCATCCCCGGCCATGCGGCGATCTTCGACGCCGACATCGATCGGCTGGAGAACATCCTCGACGCGCTCAATGCCGATCTGCCGCCGCTGAAGGATTTCATCCTGCCCGGTGGCAGTGCGGCGGCGGCGCACGCGCACGTGGCGCGCACGGTGTGTCGCCGCGCCGAGCGCGATGTCGTCTCGCTGGCCCGCCACGACGCGGTGCGTCCGCAGGCGATCCGATACCTGAACCGCCTGTCGGACCTGCTGTTCGTGATGGCACGCGTGCTGGCGCGGGTGGATGGCGCCAGCGAAGTGCTGTGGCAGCACACCCGGCGCAACGGCTAGAGACGCAACGCTCCCCCTCACCGTAGATCGAGGCACGCCGGATGCTGCTGTTCACCCACCCCGTCTGCATCCGCCATAGTGCCGGCCCGGGCCATCCGGAATCGCCGCAGCGCCTGGCCACGGTGCTGGCCGCCCTGCATGCTCTCGACGAACTGCCGCTGGACTGGCGCGAGGCGCCGCGTGCCAGCCGCGAACAACTGCTGCGCGCACACACGCCGGAATTGGTCGCACGGATCCTCGACGTCTCGATCGAGCACACGCTGCGGATCGACGACGACACCGTGATGAACGCGGATTCGCCCGAGGCCGCGCGCCATGCGGCAGGCGCGGTGTGTGCAGCGATCGATGCAGTGATGGCGGGCGATGCCAGGCGCGCGTTCTGCGCGGTGCGCCCGCCGGGTCACCACGCCACGCGAGCCGAAGCGATGGGGTTCTGCCTGATCAACTCGGTCGCAGTCGGCGCGGCGCATGCACTGGAGATGCATGGCCTCAAGCGCGTGGCGATCATCGATTTCGACGTTCATCACGGCAACGGCAGCCAGGATATCTTCTGGGACGACCCGCGCGTGCTGTACCTGTCCAGCCACCAGTCGCCGCTGTATCCCTACAGCGGCAACGCTGACGAAACCGGTGCCGGCAACATCCTCAACTTGCCGCTGCCGGAAGGTGCCGACGGCGAGTTCCTGCGCGATGTCTACCGCCAGCACGGCCTGCCGGCGCTGAATGCTTTCAGGCCTGAACTGGTGCTGGTGTCGGCCGGCTTCGATGGCCATCGGCTCGATCCGCTGGCCGGGCTGAACCTTGAGGCCGGCGACTTCGCCTGGCTGACCCTGGAGCTGATGGAGATCGCCAATCGCCATGCCCAGGGCCGACTGGTGTCGACGCTGGAGGGCGGCTACAGCCTGACCGCTCTGCGCGACTGCAGCGTTGCCCATGTGCGTGCGCTGGCCAGCGCCGAGATGGCCGCGGCCTGATCGATGGCGGAGTCGATTCCTACCGATGCCCGCGCGCTCGCCGCGCTGCGCTGGGCGCGCGAACGCACCGGCTCGGCAACGCTTGAGCTTGCGCCCGCCGCCAGTGACGCCAGCTTCCGGCGCTATCTGCGCCTGCAGGGCACGCCGGATCTGCTGCTGATGGATTCGCCGCCGGCGCAGGTGCCGCTCGAACCCTGGCTGCAGGTCGGCCGCCTGCTGAGCAGCGCCGGCCTTCGCGTGCCCAAGGTCGAACATACCGATGTCGAGCAAGGCTTCGCCCTGATCGAACACCTGGGCGACGCGCTGTATCAGCACCGGCTGAATGCAGACAGCGCAGATCCGCTCTACGGCCGCGCCCTCGAGGCGCTGTTGCGGATGCAGCGCGCCTTGCCGGCCAGCGCGGTTCCGGTCTACGAACACGCTCGCTTCGAGATGGAGCTGGAACTGATGCCGACCTGGTTCCTGCATCGGCATCTTGGGCAAGTGCCCGAATGCGAGCAGTGGGACCCGATCGAATCCGCGTTTCGGCTGCTGCTAGACAACGCGATGGCGCAGCCGCAGGTGTTCGTGCACCGCGATTTTCACAGTCGCAACCTGCTCGACTGCGCGCCCGGGCCGGGCATCATCGACTTCCAGGACGCGCTCGGCGGGCCGCAGACCTATGACCTGGTCTCCCTGCTGCGCGACTGCTACCTGCGCTGGGACGACGCGCGCATTGAAGGCTGGGCCGAGGACTACCGTCGCGAGTTGGTCCGCGCCGGCATGATCGCCGACGCCCCGCAGCGCTTCCGACGCGCATTCGACCTGATGGGCCTGCAGCGGCACATCAAGGTGCTGGGTCTGTTCTGTCGCCTGCACTACCGCGACGGCAAGCCGGGCTATCTTGCCGACCTGCCGCGCGTGCTCGGCTACGTGCTCGATGTCGCGGATGCGTACCCGGAGCTGCGCGAGTTCGCCGCCCTGCTGCGCCGATTCACCGCTGGCGTCGACCTGAGTCAGCCGCGTAGTGAAGCAGCCATGGCGGACCGCGAGCCGCCGGCCGCATGAGCACTGCCGAGGTCGCCTTCATCCTTGCCGCCGGTCGCGGCGAGCGTATGCGGCCGTTGTCTGATACGACCCCCAAGCCGCTGCTGCAGGTCGGCGGAAAGCGCCTGATCGAGTGGCATCTGCAGGCGCTGCAGCGCGCTGGCGTGCGTCGAGTGGTGATCAACACCGCGCATCTGGCCGAGTGTTTCGAACCCGCGCTGGGCGACGGCGCCCGCTATGGGCTGGAGATCCGCTACAGCCGCGAGGCCGAGCGCCTGGAAACTGGCGGTGGCCTGTTGCAGGCCTTGCCGCTGATCGATGCCAATCAGTTTCTGCTGGTCAATGGCGATGTGTTCTGCGACGTCGACTACGCGCGGTTCGAGCTCGGCCCAGGCGACCAGGCTCAGTTGCTGATGGTCGACAACCCGCCACAGCACCCGCGCGGTGACTTCGTGCTCGCCGCCAACCGCCTGCGCAGCGAGGGCGAGCCGCGCCTGACCTATGCCGGCATCGGCCTGTACTCCGCGCATGTTCTTGATGGCTGGCGTGAGGTGATCGGCGACACCGCCGACAGCCGCCGACAGCCGCCGCGCTTCGGACTTGCGCCGCTGCTGCGCGCCGCGATGACGAACGACCGTGTCGCCGGCCTGAACCATCGCGGGCGCTGGGAAGACGTCGGCACGCCAGAACGACTGGCGGCGCTGGATGCGGTGGTCCGCAACGCCGCCCGCGAAAGCTGACGCGCATCGAGTCCAGCGTCGGCGTCAAGCGAATCCGTCGCGAATGCAATCCGCCGAAAAGCAAACGCCCCGCTCAAGGCGGGGCGTTCATTGAAGCCGGCTGCGCCGCGAGGCGCAGCGTGCAGGCTTCAGGCCTTCTTGCGGGCCGGCGCTTTCTTGGCCGCAGCGACCGGCGCCTTCGGCGTCACGGTCTTGGCCACAGCGGTGGTGCCGTGCGGGCGCGCGTTGCCGTAGCTGTGGTTGTAGATCTTGCCCTTGCGGGTGCGGGTATCGCCCTTGCCCATGTCGTTCTCCTGGAAAATTCGTTAAAGCGGGGTCGCTCGGAAAGCCGGGTAGCCTACCATCTCGCGCGGGTGAAGCAAGCAGGACGCGCCTGCGGGTAGGCTTGTCGCCTTCCATCCGTCGGGAACATCAGCACATGGCCGCCAGCACCCTCGCCCGCAATCTCGCCCGCCTCGACCGCCTTCCAGCCCTGCTGCGACCGTGGGCGCGCGATCGACTGCTCGGGCGCGCGGTGCCGCTGGTGGGCACCGCGCGTCTGCATTTCGAACAGGTCGATGCCGAGCAGGTCGTGATCAGCATTGCCAATCGCCGGTCGGTGCAGAACCACATCGGCGGCGTGCATGCGGCCGCGATGGCTCTGCTGGCCGAAACCGCCAGCGGCTTCTGCTTGGGTTGGCATCTTCCCGAAGACCGCTTGCCCCTGATCAAAAGCTTCAAGGTCGACTTCAAACGCCGAACCCAGGGCGATCTACGCGCCGTGGCCCGACTCTCGTCCGAGCAGGTGCGGCAGATCCAAGCTGAGCCCAAGGGCGAGCTGCTCGTTCCCGTCGTGGTCACCGACCAGAGCGGTGAGTCGCCGATCGACTGCGCGATGCTGTGGGCGTGGGTGCCCAAGAAGCGCTGAGGTCAGCCCCAGCACCACCGCCGGGGTTGGTGGGCTCAGTGTGCACAAGCCGGCCCGTGGACATGGCGCCGCGAAAGCCGCTGGTTGCGCAGATGCGAGACCGCCACCAGCACGCCACCGACGGTCATCAGCACCGCGTGGGGAATCAAATCGTGGTGCAGCGGCCCAAAGCTGCCAAACCAGATCAGCGCCAGCCCGGGCACCAGAACCTGCAGCGCCTTCAAACTGCCGTGGCGGCGATAGCCGGCAATCAGCGAAGACAACGCCAGCACGGTCGCAAACAGCACGAAACTGCGCTCAAGCAGCTCGGAAGCCAGAAAGCTGACACCCAAAGCCGGCAGCAGCGCGAGCAGCACGGGAAAGCTTGCGCAGTGCACGGCGCAAACGAACGAGGCCGCCGAGCCGACCTGGTCGGCGCGCGCGATGAGGCGATCGGCGGGGAACTGCGGCAATGCGGACATGGGAACGCCCCGAAGG
This sequence comes from Aquimonas sp., assembly GCF_044377145.1. Lineage (NCBI taxonomy): Bacteria > Pseudomonadati > Pseudomonadota > Gammaproteobacteria > Lysobacterales > Lysobacteraceae > Aquimonas > Aquimonas sp. The sequence goes on along the minus strand of NZ_JBILJQ010000041.1, from coordinate 23,167 downwards.
ATCAGGACCTCCGGCCTAGGCCGGGGTGTTTTGCGATGGTATAACATCTGTCTTCGGTTTTCAGGCCTGCTTGCTCAGTTCTGTCGATCCTTACCGCGGAGCGCGTTTCGACGCGCTCCTTTTTGGCTCTGCAGTCGCAACGTTATAACTCAGAGGACACCATGACTCTCCGCCCCTTGGCTGCCACCATCGCCCTGCTGCTGCCCGGTCTAAGCCCGGCCCAGTCCGCCGCCCCACACGACACAGACCGCGCCAAACAACTCGACCAACTGATCGTCACCGCCACGCCGCTGCGCTCGAATGCCGAGAACATTGTGCAGCCGGTCGAGATCCTCGCTGGCGAAGCGCTGGATGACCATCGCGCCGGCACGCTGGGCGAGACCGTGTCGCAGTTGCTCGGGGTGCAAAGCTCGTTCTTCGGCGCCGGCGTCGGGCGACCCATCATCCGCGGCCAGGAAGGCCCGCGCGTGCAGGTGCTGAGCGAGGGCATTGCCAGTCTGGATGCCTCCACCACCAGCGTCGATCACGCGGTCAGCATCGAGCCGTTTCTCGCGGATCAGATCGAAGTGCTGAAGGGACCGGCGACCCTGCTGTACGGCCCCGGTGCGATCGGCGGCGCAGTCAATGTGGTGGACGGGCGCATTCCCACTGCACTTCCCGAGCAGGCGGTCAGTGGGCGGGCGGAAGTACGCGGCGGCAGCGTGGCTGACGAGCGCAGCGCGATGTTCCGTCTGGATGGCGCCAATGGACAGTTTGCGTGGCACGTCGACGGCTTTCGTCGCGATACCTCCGACTACGAGATTCCTGGATTCGCGCGCGTGGAGGACGACCACGATCACGAAGAAGAAGGCCACGAGGCGCACGAAGAAGAGGAAAACCCCTTCGGCCTGCTGCCGAACAGCGCGGTCGACTCCCGCGGCGGCGCCCTCGGCCTGAGCTGGATCGGTGCGCGCGGCTATGCCGGCGTGTCGGTCAGCCGCTTCGAAACCGTGTACGGCGTGCCGGGCCACAACCACGGCCACGAAGAGGAACACGAGGATGGCGAGCAGCACGAAGAAGAAGGCGAAGCGCCGGTAAGCATTGATCTCGCCCAGACCCGCTACGACTTCAAGGCTGGATTGAGTGCGCCCTTTGCGGGCGTCGAATCGATGAATTTCCGCCTGGGCGTGAACAATTACCGCCACGTTGAACTCGAAGGCGAGGAGGTCGGCACGCGTTTCGACAACGAGGCCTACGAAGGTCGTGCCGATCTGGTACACGCCCCGCTCGCCGGCTGGCGCGGCGCAGTCGGGCTTCAGTTCAGCCGTCGCGATTTCGTCGCCCTTGGCGAAGAGGCCTTCGTGCCGCCCTCGCTGAGCCGCGACCTCGGCCTGTTCCTGATCGAGGAAAAGGATCTCGATGCCTGGAAGTTCGAGCTCGGTGCGCGCGCCGATCGCCTGCGGGTGAGTGCAGACGGCCACCGCGAGCGCAGTTTCAGCAGCTTCAGCGCATCGGCCGGCGCGCTGTGGCGGATGAGCGATGCGCTGCACTTCAGCGCGTCTTTCGACCGCGCCCAGCGCGCGCCGGGCGCGGAGGAGCTGTTCTCCAACGGCCCGCATGCCGCCACCCGCAGCTTCGAAATCGGCGATGACACACTTGGCCGCGAGACGGCCAACCAGCTGGAGCTGGCCGCGCATCTGCATGCCGGCCCGTTGAGCGGCAAGCTGGCGGCGTTTCAGAACCGGTTCGACGATTTCATCTACCTCGCCAACACCGGTGAAGAAGAAGACGAGCTGCCGGTGCAGCAGTGGACCCAGGCCGATGCGCGCTTCCACGGCCTGGAAGCCGAGGCCGCCCTGCTGCTGGCGGACAACGCCAGCGGGGCCTGGACAATGCGGCTGTCGGGCGACCGCGTGAATGCATCGCTGGATGCGGGCGGCAATCTGCCGCGGATCGCACCGTCAAGGATCGGCGCGGGTTTTGACTGGAGCCTGGACGGCTGGCGCGCATCACTCGACGCCAAGCGCTATGGCCGCCAGAGCAAGGTCGCAGAGTTCGAAGACCCCAGCGAAGGCTTCACCCTGTTCGACGCCAACCTGGCCTACCACTGGGATGTTCGCGAGATCGGCTGGGAGGTGTTTCTGCGCGGCACCAATCTGAGCAACCGCGAGGCGCGCCTGCACACCTCGGTGCTGAAGAACGATGCCCCGCTGCCGGGCCGCAATCTGCTGTTCGGCGTGCGCGCGTTCTTCTGACGTTTGAGCGCAGGGGCTCATGGCCCGGAAACGCGTCGGGGCGGCCGACGCCATTCATCTGCCGGCCCGAGCATGCACGAGGTGCGACGGCAGCAGCGCTCCCTTGCCTGCCGTCGCGTAATCGCCCGCCGAAAGCACCGTCCACGCAAGCTTCCGCAGGCACCGGCCCCGTACAAACGGTTACCGGTTGAGCCACGCGGCGGGAAAGGCGCTGCGCGGGGCCGTCAACGCTTCCAGCGCGGACGGAGCAAAACTGCTGCGCTTGAAGAGGCGCAGCGAAGCCGACGCCACACACTCAGCGTGAAGCGGTCTCCACGGGATAACTCGGGCCGTGGCCATTCGAATCGGAATGCGCCGACAACATCAGCCCTGTGCCAAAAGAAGCGAAACCCATCAGCAGAAAAAATGAAACCAGAGTCCAGCGCATGCGCATCACGTTGCGCGCCGGATGCACCGTTGTCAGCCAATAGGCGCCAACAGCAAGCAGCAAAAAAGCGAATGACAGCATCAACATGGCGGCCTCCCGGCAAGCCTTGAATCGGAAGATCAGTCCTCCAGCGCCACGTCCCAAAGCAGAACGCCATCGCGCAGGCTGATCAAATGTTCGCTGCCGCCCTGGCCCTCGGCGTCCTGGCGCAGGCTGCGCGCACGCAAACCCCCGGCGGCGTCGGGCAACAGGTCGGTCACCTCGCCAGCCACCTCCACGCTCCACAGACGTAGGCCGGACACCATCGAAACCGCCAGGACCTGTGAGCGGATGGAGGCGGTGTCGTGATCGGCCGCTGCAGAGGTCGCACTCAGACCGAGGTAGAGCACGTCGTCGGCGTCGGCCAGCGCGCTGATCGCGCCGCTGCCGAGGGGCATGACCCAACTGGTGCGACCATCCGGGCCCAGAAAGCGCAGTTCCGCGTTCGGGATGGCGCGGGAGGAAAGCTCGGCCACGCGTTCAGTGACCAGCACCGTGTTGCCTCGCTCATCCGCCCACAGTCCCCGCGTGCTGAGCGCGCCGCGCTGACTGGCAGCCTGAGCTTCCAACGTACCCGGTGAAAAGTGGCTGATCAGCGCAGTACAGGTCAGCAACAGGACCGCAGCCGGCACCAATGCACGCATGGATAATCACTCCGTGGCGGGCCCCCGCCGTCGGAACACAGCAGAACACGTGTGGCCGCCGCGTTCAGTCAGCGCTTTGTTGCGATTGCGTAGCGCAGCAACTGCCTTGGTCGCCCTGTGTAGCGGCATTGTAGCGAGTTTGTAGCGGCGCCCTGACCACGGCCGGGCGCATGCTAGTGTCCGCCGTCCTACTCCTGCACCGGCGCGATGTGACCAGCCTGTTCGCCCGCATCTACCTGGGTTTGATCGTGGCCATGCTCCTGATTGCAGGTGCAGTGCTGGCGACCTTGTCGCTGCTCGAAAGTTCGCGCGACACGGCGTTCCGCGAATCGGTGCTGCGGGTGCCGCTGCAGCTGATTGCCGACGGTATCGGCCGGCATGAGGGTGAGGATCGCGAGCGCTGGATCGACATCGCCGCGCGACTGTTGAACGCCGAGCTGCGGGTCGAGGCCACCGATACGCCGCCATCGCGGGTCGTGGTCGAGCACGTCGGAGAGCAGCAGTACCGCGCCCGCGTCGCCCTGCCCGGCAGCACCAAGCATCAGGTGGTGCTGCTGTTCCAGAACTGGACCGAGCAACAGTGGCGGGCGACCACGCACTTTCTGTTGAACGAACTCGGCCGCCACCCTGCCGACCAGCAGCGCGCCACGCTGGAGCGCCTGGCGGCTGATCTGCCCTATCCGCTGCGACACCTGAGCCTGGAGCAAGCCGGCTTGGATGAGCGCCAGCGCGAGCGCATCAAGACCGAGGTCGTGATGCAAACCGAGTGGCGCGACAGCGGTCGACCCAATACCCGTTTCTTCGCCCCTTACGGCCTGCATGGCGATGTGTTGGCGGTCGGGCCGGTGCCCAGCCCGGCGGCCATGCCGCTGGCGATGACCTTGAGTGTGATCGGGATTGCCGCGCTCGCCTTCGCCGGCATCGCGCTGTGGATGGTGCGCACGCTGGAGCGCCGACTGCAGCAGATCGACGGCGCGCTGGCAAAATTCGGCACCGCCAACTTCGAGCTCGGCGACCTCGGCCCCAATACGGGCGATGCGATCGGCCGCCTCGCCCACACCGTGCGCGGCATGGCGACGCGCATCCACGGGCTGTTGCGGACCCAGCAAGAGATCATCCAGGGCGTGTCGCATGACTTGCGGACCCCGGTGGCGCGCGTGCGGCTGCGGCTGGAGATGCTCAATCCTGAGCCGGGTCCGCAGCGCGATCGCGCCGATGGCATCCGCCGCGATCTGGATGAACTCGAAAGCCTGATCGACGCGGCGATCACCTACTCGCAGCTGGATGACGCAGGCGCCCGCCTGCGTCAGGAGCCGCTCGACCTCGGCAGTGAACTGCGCCGATTGCTCCAGGACCAGTCGCTGCTCGCCCCGGGGATCGCCGTCGAGCTGCGCATGCCCGAAGGCGCATCCAGGCTCTCGGCCGACCGCGGTCTGCTGCGCCGCGCCCTGCAGAACCTGCTGGGCAACGCCCTGCGCTACGCCAGCAAGCGGGTTGAGGTGCAGCTGCAGGCCGCCGCCGGCATTCTGCAGATCGCCGTCGACGACGACGGCCCGGGCGTCCCCGAAGCCCAGCGCGAGCGCATTTTCGAACCGTTTTCGCGCCTGGATGAAACCCGCAGCAAGAGCTCGGGCGGCTATGGCCTGGGCTTGGCGATCGTGCGCCGGATCGCCGAATGCCACGGTGGGCGTATCGACTGTGTCGCCAGCCCGCTGGGCGGAGCACGCTTTCAACTGCAGCTACCGCTGGCCGGGCAGTTTCATGGGACGGCTGCCAATGCGCTCGGTTCGAGCTAGACTCCGGGATATGAATACTCCCAAAGCAATCGTCATCGCCCTTGCGCTTGCGATCTCCACGTCCACCTTGGCTGCGCCTGAAACGGATGGGACAAAACTGGAAAGGGAGCGATCTGCGAAGTCCGCCCAGGCAGGTGCAAAGGCGGCAACGGCAGTCAGTTCCGAGGTCGATGAGGAATGGGGCATCTGGAACCAGGCGCCCCGACAGGGCAATCGCGATCCGCTGCTCGCGCTGGGCTACGCCGACCGTGCGCCGGGACCGGAGCCGATTGACGCCGCAGCACGTGGGGAACGATTGCCGACGGATGGCACCGCGGGCCGCGATCCAATTCAGTTGAACGCGGTTGAGTTCGATCAGATTCCTGCGCCGCCCCCTCCCAACCCCGCCAATGGCACGTGAGACCGGGCTGGCCCCGGCCCGACAGCCGAGGCTGACCTGCGGACTCTCTCCCTGCTTCCTGGCGATGGGTTTTGGCTTGTTGCTTGCCTCCAGCCAAGCCTTGGCAAGCTTCTGCGACGATCCTGATGTTTGCCTGAAACAAGCGCTCGACGCTCGCTTGGCGGGCGACGAAAGCGCTGCGCTTGCCCGGCTTGACGCCCTGCTCAGCCGCTTTCCCGATCGACTGCGCGCGCGCGCCGAGCGCGCGCTGAGCCTGCTGCAGCTGGGTCGCGCCGAGGAATCGATCCAGGAGCTCGATTCTCTGCTTGCAAGTGAGCTGCCTCCGAACGTGCGCGCCAATCTGGTGCAGCTGCGCGATCAGGCACTCTCGCAGTTGGCCGGCCCACCCGGCCGCAATAGCCTTCGCTTCAGTCTGGGCCACGATGACAATGTCACCAGTTTCGCGGACTACGACCCGCGGCTGGGGGCAGACGGGCCGACGCTCGGCACCGTAGGTGGCAGCCCGGATAGCTACGCGGAAGTCGGTGGGCGTTTGCGCTGGCGCGGTGTCGCGGGCAATGCGATCCAGACCCGCGCTGACGCTGACTTCAGTGCGCGGCGGCACCGCGAATTGCACGAGTTCGATCTTGACGACCTGCGCCTGCGCGCCAGCGCCGAATTGCATGCCACGCCGCGGCTGGGGATTCAGCTGTCGCCCAGTTTTCGCCATATCCAGCGGGGCCGCGACGCGCTGCTGAACGATACCGGCATCGAGCTGGCGATGGGCTTTTCGGCATCACGGATTGCGCTTCGCGCAGGGCTGGAACGCGCCTCCAGGCGTTACAGCCGCGCGAGCTATCGCGGTCTGGATGCCGAACACTGGGCACTGAACCTGCGCTCGCAGATCGCATTCGGCGCGCGCAACCAGTGGTGGCTGGGCGGCGATCTGGAATACCGCGACGAACAAGCGCGCAGCCGCGCCCAGAACCGCGAGCTTCAGCGGATCGGACTCAGCCTCGGCCTGCAGCAGGGCCGCCATGAACTGGTTGTGTCGGTGGACGGCAACAGCTACCGCTACCGTGAACCGGGTGCGGCAGAAACCCTGATCCGTGTTCCGATCACTGCTGACAATTCGCTTGACGTGCTGGTGCGCGGCGCTCGCGACCTTCGCTATCGCGGGGGCGATGTCCGCTACCGTTTCAGCTTCCACGCGAATTGGACCCTACAGCTGCGGCTGCGGCGCCTGCTGGCCGATATCGACGACGCGGGTCCGCGCTACGACCGCACCAGCCTTGACTTTGGAGTGGAGTGGAACCGATGAATGCCGTCGTCCAGGAGGAACCCGAGACGCGCGTGCTGGTGGTCGAAGACGACCCCGAGCTGGGCAGCCTGCTGCAGGAATATCTGCGCTCGCAGGGCTACCGGGTCGAGCTGGAACCCAACGGCCGGATTGCGGTGCAGCGGATTCTCGCCGATCCGCCCGCGCTGGTGATCCTTGACCTGATGCTGCCCGGCGAGGACGGCTTCGGCGTATGTCGCCAGGTGCGCCCGCATTTCCACGGCCGCATCCTGATGCTGACCGCGCGCGAGGACAGCATCGATCAGGTGCTGGGCCTGGAACTCGGGGCCGACGACTACGTGCGCAAACCGGTGGAGCCACGTGTGCTGCTGGCGCGGGTGCGCGCGCTGTTGCGACGCGAGCCGGTGCAGCCCTTGGTCCTGGCCTCAGATTCCAATGCAGCCGAGCCGACTCGTCCGACCTCGGCGCCGAGCCCTCTGAGCCTGTGCGGCATCGCGCTTGATGAAGGCGCACGCGAGGTCAGAGTCAAGGGCGAGCTGGTCGAACTCACCGAAGCCCAGTTCGGACTGTTGCGCCTGTTCATGCAGCACGCTGGCGAAGTGCTGTCGCGGCAGGAACTGTTCACCGGTCTGCGTGGCATCGACTACGACGGTCAGAACCGCGGCATCGATCTGCTGGTGTCGCAGCTGCGTGCTCGAATCGGTGATGATCCAAACCACCCGCGCCTGATCAAGACCATACGCGCCCGCGGCTATCTATTCGTCCGCCCCGGCGAGGAGTAAGGCACCGGCTGCGGGACAGCGCGAGCAACGCCTATTCGAAATCCTCATCCGGCGGCAGTCCTTCATCGTCCAGCGATTCCTCGCTCGGCTCAGCGGCCTCGGGTGCGGCGGCCGGTGGACGCCCGGCATCCTCCTCGTAGGGCAGCGCCGCCTGTCCGCTGGCGGCCTGATTGACCGCTCCGGATTCGCTGGTTTCTTCGCCCAGGTGGAAGATCGCATAGCCCGGCAGAACCACCTGATTCAGCGCCATACCGATCACCCGCCCGGACACACTGGCGACGATGTCGGTCTCGCTGCTTTCCAGCGGATCGACGATCTGCCCGATGCGCTGGCCGCGCTGCACGCGCTCTCCGAGGCGAACATCGCTGATCAGCATGCCGCCGCGATTGGCGCGCACCCAGCGTGACTCGTAGAAGATCGCCTGTGGCTCCAGCCATTCCGGACTGTCGCGGACCATGCCGAGCTTGTGCACCAGGGTCAGCAGGGCCTGCACGCCGGCCTCGATCTCGACCGGCTCCAGCTCGCCCGGCCCACCGACCTCGAAGGTCACCGCTGGAATGCCCGATTGGATCGCCGCCACCCGCAGCATGCCGCGGCTACCGGCACTGTGCAGGACCGGCGTAGCACCGAAGCCGCGAGTGAACTCCAGCACCTGCGGAATGCGCAGATCGGCGCGCACCTGCGGAAGATTGATTCGATCAAACGAGCCGGTGTGCATGTCGACCAAGGCGTCGCAGTGGCGTGCCACTTGATCGAAAAAGCTGTGGGCGATGCGCGATGCGATGCTGCCGGTCGAGCTTCCCGGAAAGAAGCGGTTGAGATCGCGCCGATCCGGCAGGTAGCGCGAATTGCGGCTGAAGCCGAACAGATTGACCACCGGCACGCCGATCACGGTGCCGGCGAAGCGCTCCGGCTGCAGCTGCTTCATCATCCGTCGCACCACTTCGACACCGTTCAGTTCGTCGCCATGCACCGCCGCGGTGAGACAAAGCACCGGTCCGGCGCGGTCGCCGTGGATGACGTCGATCGGCGTACGCATTTCGCCACCGGCATAGGTCTGGCTCGCGTTCCAGTACAGCCGGTTCCGCGTGCCGGGGGCGATCTCTCCACCCAACATGCGGAAGGGCCGCACCACCCGCGGACCAACGAAATCGACGCTGTCCGAATCGCCGGCAGGCTCGACCGGGGGCGGACCTGCATCAGCCTGACCGGGCCAGTCGTAGAGCACGCGCAGATCCGGCGGGCCGCTCGCCGCTTGTTCGGTCACTGCGCGCCGCGAGACATCGACGCCATACGCGGGCTCGACGGGCGAGCTTGCACCCGCCGTCGCCGCCAGCACGTTCTGCAGCTGGCGCGCCTGCTGCTCAACGGTGGGTGGTCCGACCGCGTCATCCGCAGGCAGCACTTCGAGACGCGCGCTGGCGTCTTCCTCCAGGGCGGGCAGCGGCACGGTCTCGACATCGTCAACCGGCTCGCTGGCGACCGGGTCCGGCCACGGGCCGAGTTCGATCGGCGGCGCCTGCGCGGAGCAGGCTACAGCGACCATCCACAGCAGCGGCGCCAAGCGCCACGCGCTAACGCGGTGCATCCTGCGGTTTGCTGCAGCTGGCGCACAAACCGTGCACCTCCAGCGTCTGCGCGTGCGGTTCGAAACCCAGTGCGCGCGCCTGCGAAATCAGCAGACGCGTCACCGCCTCATCCTCGAGTTCGACCGCAGCCAAGCAGCGCTTGCAGATCAGGAACGGTACCGAGTGCTGCTGCCGCGGCTGGTGGCAGCTGACGAAGGCATTGATCGATTCGAGCTTGTGGATGAAGCCGTTCTCAAGCAGGAAATCGAGCGCGCGATAGACGGTCGGCGGAGCCACCGGACCACGTTCATCTCGCATTTGCTCCAGCAGTGCGTAGGCCTTGACCGGCCGCTCGGCATCGGCGATCAGTTTGAGCACCTGCTCACGCAGCGCTGTAAGCCGCAGGCCGCGCTCGCGACACACAGCGGCAACTTCCGCCAGGTAAGACTTGGCGTCGTGCACATGATGATCGGGATGATTGCAGGCCTGCTGGCCCTGCGCGGCGGAGTGTTTCATCGCTGGATAATAGCATCGGGCTTGCGCCGCTCCGGAACGTGCCAGGCGCCGCGGAAACGGCCGCGGTTCAGGCGATTTTCGCCAGCGCCTGGTCGAGCCGCCTCAGGCTTTCGGCCTGCCCGGTCAGGTACAGGGTATGGTCGATCGAGGGCGATACGGTGCCGCCGGTCACCGCCACCCGTAGCGGCTGCGCGACTTTGCCGATGCCCAGCTCCAATGCGGCTGCGGTCGCTTCCAGCGCGGCGTGCACGCTGGCCGGGGTCCACTCCGTGAGGGCAACCAGGCGCGCATGCACGGCGCTGATCACGGCCGCTGCCGGCTTCAGGTGCTTCTCCACCGCTGCCTCGTCATAGGCTTCGATCGGGCGGTACCAGATGGAGGCGCGCTCGGCCATGTCCTTCAGGGTCTTGACCCGGTCGCGCAAAGCGACCACTACGTCAGCCGGATTGGGCCCAGCGGCGAGGTCGTAGCCCGCCTGCTCCAGATGAAAGTGCAGGTGCTTGGCGACTTCGGCCGGATCATCGGTCTTCAGATAGTGCTGATTGAGCCAGGCCAGCTTGTCGAAGTCGAAGCGCGAGGCGGCGCGGTTGACATCGTCGATGCGGAACAGCCGGGTCATGTCCTCGATCGAGAAGATTTCCTGATCGCCGTGGCTCCAGCCCAGCCGCACGATGTAGTTCAAAAGCGCGTGCGGCAGGTAGCCGTCGTCGCGGTACTGCATCACGCTGATCGCGCCGTGGCGCTTGCTGAGCTTGGCGCCATCGGCGCCGAGAATCATCGGTAGGTGCGAGAAGCGCGGCACCTCGGCGCCGAGCGCGTGGTAGAGGTTGATCTGCCGCGGCGTGTTGTTGACATGGTCATCGCCACGAATCACATCGGTGATCCGCATGTCGAGGTCGTCGATCACCACCGCGAAGTTGTAGGTCGGGTAATCGTCCGAGCGGATCATCACCAGATCGTCGAGCTCGGCATTGGCCCATTCGATGCGGCCCTTGACCCGATCGTCGAACACCACCGTACCCGCCTGCGGATTCTTCAGCCGGATGACCCGGTTGGGGTCGTCGCGGCGCGGCAGGTTCAGCTCGCGCGAGCGGCCGTCGTAACGCGGCTTCTCGCCCTGCTCCATGGCGAGCGCGCGCATCGCGTCGATCTCTTCCTTGGTCTCATAGGCGTAGTAGGCCTTGCCGGCCTGGACCAGTTCGGAGGCCACCTGGCGATAACGTTCCAGCCGCTGGGTCTGATAGATCGGACCCTCATCGGCCTCAAGCCCGAGCCAGCGCATGCCTTCAATGATCGCCTCCACCGCCGCCTGGGTGCTGCGCTCGCGGTCGGTATCCTCGATCCTCAGCACGAAATCGCCGCCGTGATGGCGCGCCTCCAGCCAGCAGTACAGCGCAGTGCGGGCGCCACCGATGTGCAGGTAGCCGGTGGGGCTGGGAGCGAAGCGCGTGCGACAGGCCATGGCGAACCCCGGGGCGATCGAGAAAATGGGCGCGGAGTGTAACAGCGACACCCGGGAACCCTGACTGATCGCCGCGGTCGCAGGCCCCTGCGCCAGCCGGCCGTAGACGCCTACAATGCCGGTGCCCGGCGCTGGCCGGACAAGTTTCGCTTTCGCCTTTCACCCTGCCCCACCGTGGGCGTTCTCAACAACCCTGGAGTCGACATGCTGCGCAGCCTTGCCCTGACCCTCGCCTTCGCGCCCTTCGCGGCCCTCGCCCAGGACGCGGCGCCTGCCCCTGCCGCTCCCGCCGCTGAGGAAGTAGCGCCCGCCGCTGCCCCGCGCGTGGCCCTCAATACCAACCTCGGGCGCATCGTGATCGAACTCGACGCCGCCAAGGCGCCGAAGTCAGCTGAAGGCTACCTGCAGTACGTGCGTGACGGCTTTTACTCCGGCACCGTGTTCCACCGCGTGATTCCAGGCTTCATGGTCCAGGGCGGCGGCTTCACCGCCGACTTGCAGCTCAAGCCGACCCGCGCAGCGGTCCCGAACGAGGCCAACAACGGTCTGTCCAACCTGCGCGGCACCGTCGCGATGGCGCGCACCAACGAGCCGCACTCGGCAACCTCGCAGTTCTTCGTCAATGTGGTCGACAACCAGCGCCTGGATTTCGTCTCGGAGCAGGACGGTCTGTGGGGCTATGCGGTGTTCGGCAAGGTCATCGAAGGCATGGACGTGGTCGACAAGATCGCCGCCCTGCCCACCGGTGGCCAAGGCCCGCTGCCACGTGATGTCCCCACCGAACCGGTGGTGATTGAAAGCGCGGAGCTGCTGCCTGCGCCGACCCCGGCGGGCTGATCTTCAACGGGATGCGGCGGCCCAGGCTGCCGCATCCCGGAACCGACACGTGACCACTCTCTTCATTTCCGATCTGCACCTCGACCCGAGTCGTCCGCAGATCACCGAGCTGTTCCTGCGCTTGCTGCGCAACGAAGCGCAGCAGGCGCAGTCGCTGTTCATTCTTGGCGACCTGTTCGAGGCCTGGATCGGTGACGATGCGCCCGGCGCGATCGGTACCGCGGTTGCGCGCGGCCTGTCGGCCTGCGCTCGCGCCGGCACCGAGATCGGCTTCATCCGCGGCAATCGCGATTTCCTGCTTGACGCCAGCTACGCCCGCAGCTGCGGCATGCGTCTGCTGCCCGACCCCTGCGTGGTCACGCTGACCGGCATCCCGACCCTGCTGCTGCACGGTGATCTGCTGTGCACCGACGACCTCGCCTACCAGCGCTTTCGCGCCGGCAGCCGTACCGCAGCCTGGCGCGAGAGTTTTCTGGCGCGCCCGGTCGCCGAGCGCGAGGCCTTCGCGCGCCAGGCTCGCGCCGAAAGCCAGCGCCATCAGCAGGGTGTCGATGCGCAGATCACCGATGCCAATCCGCAGGCCGTGCTCGACATGCTGCGGCTGTACGGCGTACCGCGGATGATCCATGGACACACCCATCGCCCGGCTGTGCATGAGCTGCCAGACGGCGACCGGCGCTACGTGCTCGGCGACTGGTACACGCAGGGCAGCGTGCTGCGCATTGACGGCAGCGGCTGGAACCTGCAGCAGCTGTGACACCCATCGCCCGCCCCGACCGGGCCGGCTCACGCCAGCTGCGCGATCGGGGCTGGTATTCTCCAACCCCATACGCCGGAGCATGGTGCATGCACATCCAGTCACTCAACCCACTGCCGATCGCCATGGCCGGGCGTTCAAGTCATCGATCTGCAGTGCTGCGCGTCTTGTTGTTGATCCTCGTCGCCCTGCTACTTGCGGCCTGCAGCAGCGGCCCGGTGAAGCGCGTGTTTCCGCCCAATGCCAGCGTGCAGGAACTGCGGCTGCAGGCCGACGGCCACTGGGAGCTGCAGCTGCGCATCCAGAATTTCAGCACGGTGGCGATGCGCTTCGAGCGGCTCGAACTCGATATCGAGCTCGGCGGCCACGCCGCCGGCCGCATCGAAACCACCGTCGCCGACACCGTTCCGCCCAGCAGCGCCGAGAACATCGTGCTACAGCTGATGCCCTCGACCGAGGCCGCCGAGGCCCTGCGCTCGGCGCTGGAAACCCGCCGCGGTGTTGGTTATCGCATCAGCGGCAGCCTGGGCAGCAGCGAGCCCAAGAACCGTAACGACAGCTTCGAGTTCAGCAGCGCCTTGACGCCGATGCCCGGCCTCGACGGCGTGCTGCGCTGATCCCTTCGCCTTTTCACTTTCAAGCACGAGCCCGTCATGAACAGCTACCGCGCCCCCGTCCGTGATCTGCGTTTTGCCCTCTACGACCTGGTCGACCTGGAGGCCCATGCGGCCAAGCTGCCGGGCGCCGAACACGTCAACCGCGAGCTGGTCGACGCCGTACTTGATGAGGCCGCGCGCTTTACCGAACAGGTGCTGGCGCCGCTCAACGGCAGCGGTGATGCGGAAGGCTGCAGCCACGACAAAGCCACGGGGGCAGTCAGCACGCCCAAGGGATTCCGCGAGGCCTACGCCCAGTTCGTCGAAGGCGGCTGGAGCGGGCTGACCGCGCCGGAAGAATTCGGCGGCCAGGGCCTGCCGGAACTGGTCGGCGCTGCGTTCAAGGAAATGATCGACGCCGCCAACCTGAGCTGGGGCAACTATCCGCTGCTTTCGCACGGCGCCACCGAGGCGCTCAAGCATCACGGTGAGGCCTGGCAGCAGGAGGTCTTCCTGAAGCCGATCGTTGAGGGCCGCTGGACCGGCACCATGTGCCTGACCGAGCCTCACTGCGGCTCCGACCTCGCCCTGCTGAAGACCCGCGCCGAGCCGCAGGCCGACGGCAGCTTCGCGGTGACCGGCACCAAAATCTTCATCACCGGCGGCGAGCACGATTTCACCGACAACATCGTGCACCTGGTGCTGGCGCGCCTGCCGGACGCGCCGGCGGGCACCAAGGGCATCTCCCTGTTCATCGTGCCCAAGTTCAAGGTGGCGAAAGACGGCGCGGTCGGCGAGCGCAATGCGCTTCGCTGCGGCTCGATCGAACACAAAATGGGCATCCACGGCTCAGCCACCTGCGTGATGAACTTTGACGGCGCCGAGGGCTGGCTGATCGGCCAGCCCAACAAGGGCCTGGCGGCGATGTTCACCATGATGAACTCGGCGCGGCTCGCCGTTGGCATCCAAGGCCTGGGCCTGATCGACCGCGCCTGCCAGAACGCGCTGGCGTACTCGCGCGATCGCCTGCAGATGCGCTCGCTGTCGGGCCCGAAGCGTCCAGACAAGCCGGCCGACCCGCTGATCGTGCATCCGGACATTCGCCGCATGCTGCTGACATGCAAGGCATTCGCCGAAAGCGGCCGCGCGCTGGCGATGCATGCAGCGAGCCTGGTGGATCTGGTCGACAAGGCGCAGACACCGGAAGCCCGCGCTGAAGCAGACGCTCTTTTGAGCTTCCTCACACCCATCGTCAAAGGTGTGCTGACGGAAGCCTCGGTCGAGTGCACTTACCACGCCCTGCAATGCTTCGGCGGCCACGGCTACGTGCGCGAATGGGGCATGGAGCAGCTGGCCCGCGACGCTCGCATCACCACGATCTACGAAGGCACCACCCAGATCCAGGCCTTGGACCTGCTCGGCCGCAAGGTCATCCAGCAGCAGGGCGCAGGCTTCAAGCTGTTCCTCGGCATGATCGTCGAGTTCTGCAGCGCCAACGTAGCCAAGCCGGAGCTGGTGGAGTTCATCGCACCGCTGGCGCAGGCCGCGCAGGATTGGCAGCAGCTGACGCTGGATATCGCCCAGCGCGTTCAGAGCAACCCGGAGGAACTTGGCGCCGCGTCAGTCGACTACCTGTTCTACTCGGGCTACGTCAGTCTGGCCTATTGGTGGGCGCGCTCGGTGGCGGCAGCCGATGCCAATGGCCACAGCGAGGACTTCCGCAAGGCCAAGCGCGAAACCGCACGGTTCTACTTCAAACGCATCCTGCCGCGCACGCTGGCGCACGCTGCCAGCATCCGCGCCGGCAGCGATAGCCTGATGGCGCTGGACGAGACCCTGTTCGGGTTGGGCTGAGCGCTCGGGGCGGAGCCTGTCGGATAGGACAGCCTCCGCCCTTCCCCCGGCCGCACGGACGGGGTAAAACACTGCTTCCTTCCACAACATCCCTTCGCGCACCCTCATGCACATCCAGGCCGGCGACACCGAGCTGCTGATCCGATCCGCGGAAGCCGACGACGACGAATTCATCCTCGGCCTGGTTGAACGACTGGTCGACTTCGAACTGCCCAAGTGGCGCAAGAAGAATGTGGTGTCCGAGGGCATTCGCCGCGACCTGGTGAAACACCTGGAGAACCCGCCGCCTGGCTCGTTTCTGTTTGTGGCCGAGGACGCCAGTGACGGCAGTCGCATCGGGTTCTTGCATCTGCAGACGGTGACCGACTTCTTCACCGGCCATCTGAACTGCCACATCTCCGATATCGCCGTCAGCCGCGGCGCCGATGGCAAGGGCATCGGCAGCGCGCTGATCGGCTACGCCGAACGCTTCGCGCGCGAGCACCGCTGCGAGCGTCTGACGCTGGCAGTCTTCCCCGGCAACAACCGCGCACGGGAACTCTACGAGAGCGTCGGCTTCGGGGTTGAGCTGCTGCGCATGGCAAAACCGCTGTAGGCCGCAGCCCTGCTGACGCCGCGGTCACCCAAGCTTGACCCGACTGGGCTATGCTCGGCGGGTCGCGCGGGCTGCTCAAGGCACAACGCGCATGGCGTCAGTGGGCCGAACCACCGCGCAACAGGCTGACCAGCGGCGTCCGGATCACAGGGCTATGGCGTTCGTCTCGCATCAGCGAGGCAAAGCCGTCCCCCCGTTGAACGGAAGGAGACCTGGAACATGCAGCCTGTGGCACAGCCGCTGTCAGCACTTGACCGGACCCGCGTTCTCTCCCTCGACGCCCATGGCCGTATCCTCGACTGGATGAGCTGGCAGCAGGCGACTTGTCTGTACGTACGCGGTGCGGTTGCCTGGACCTTGGGCAATCCCTGTTTGACCGTGCACGGTGGTTTCAATCGCCTGCGGGACGCGCAGAGCATCATCGAACTGCATCCGATCGTGGCCGCCCGCGGCCACGCACGCCCGCATTCGATCGACCCCTCGCCGGCGCTGAACAACACCGCGTTGTTCGCTCGCGATCGCCACCTCTGCCTGTACTGCGGTGGCCATTTCAATCGCTACGCACTGACCCGCGACCACGTGGTGCCGACGTCGCGCGGCGGACGCGACATCTGGACCAATGTGGTCAGCGCCTGCCTGCCCTGCAATCTCAAGAAGGGCAGTCGGACGCCGCAGGAGGCCCGCATGCCGCTGCTGGCGGTGCCCTACCGGCCGAGCTGGGTCGAACATCTGATCCTGTCCAACCGCAACATCCTGGTTGATCAGATGGAGTTTCTGCGCAATCACCTGCCCAAGCGCAGGCCGGAGCTGGCGGCGAATTGACGCTCGCAGGCGTTTCGTCAACACTGCCCGGCTACAAACGCAGGCGGCCCCGTCGTTGTTGACGCAGGCCTGCCCAAGAAAATTCCTGTGCGGACCTGCCAACACCGCACCTCAGGGGGGGTTGATGGCCAGTATCCGCAAGATCGCTGTGTCGGGCTTTGGGCGCGCCGAAGAAGCCGCCTTCCGCAGCCTGTTCGAGGCCGCCAACCGACAGGCCGGGGGCGGCTTTGTTCTGTGCGCCGAAGCTGAGTGTGAGGCCTTGATCATCGACGCCGACTCCATCTACGGTCAGATGGGCCTGATGCAGGCGCAGGGGTCGGGCAAGCTGCTGATTGCGCTGACGTCCGGAAGCCGCGCCGACGCTGACTACAAGCTCGACCGCCCGCTTGAGCAAGCCAGCCTCGCCCGGCTGCTGACCGCGCTCGGCAATGGCGAACTGCCGCAGCAGGCGGCGGCGCCAGCACGCGTAGAACCGGTGAGCCAGGAACCCGCACGCAGCGCGCTGCTTGCTGCAGCAAGCGCGCCACCGGCCCCACGCCCGGAGTCGAAACCCAAGCTGCCGCCCAGACCGGCCGCATCGACGCCGGCTGCACCGCAAGCAGTGGCAGCGCCTGTCTCGGCTCCGCCGCGCGCCGAGCCTGCGACGACGACCGCGACCACGACTGCACGTCCGCGCAGCCTGTTCGAGCATCTGCAGCCCGGCGTGCTGACGCGCGCCGTCAAGTTCCAGCGCGGCGATGCGCCGGCGCTGGTGTTGGAACCTGAAGCCCGGGTCTACCTCGGTGGAAGCACTCTCAAGCCCTACATCGAGTACCTCAAGGCACCGATCGCCGATGAGGATTTCAAACCCGTGTCGGCCACGGAGCTGGCTGCGCTTGAGGCTGTGGAAGGCAGCCGACAGCCAGTCATGCGGCTGATCTGGCTGGCTGCCCTGCATGCTGGAGACGGACAACTGATCGGTTTCGACCCCACCACCCGCTTCAAGCTGGGCAAGTGGCCGCAGATCGAGCGCGAGTTCCCGAAGCACTTCCGCATCGCCACCGTGATGATGAAGCAGGCCGCCACGGTCGACGACATCGCTGCCGCCTCTGGCGCCAGCCGCGAGGAAGTCTGCGACCTGCTCAACGCCTACCTCGCCACCGGCTTCGCCGAGCCCGAGCAAGGCCAAGCCAGCGCAGCGGCCGAGACCGCGCGCAGTGGGTTGATGGATCGGCTGCGCGGCTTGAGGGGCTGAGAGCAGGGTTTCGGAATCGGCGTCTGGAGCAATCGAGCGCGACCGCGCGACCAACCTGCCGCTCCGATCCAACGCCTGATAAGCCAGGTTAGGGCTCCCTCGCGCGCTGAACCGCTGCAAACCGCTCGCCGCCTCGGGCCCAGCACGCATCCCCAATCCTCCATTCAGGGCGGCTTCCGGCGCGCTCCGCTGTTGCCCTGCCCCGCGCAAGCCCGGACAATTCGCGGATCATGATTGATCCCAGCCTTTACCCCCTGCTGTCGCGCATTGCCGCGCCAACCCAACTGCGCGAGCTGAGCGAAGAGCAACTCCCGCAGGCCGCCGCTGAACTGCGCGCCTACCTGATCGAATCCGTGGGCAGGAGTGGCGGCCACTTTGGCGCCGGCCTCGGCGTGGTCGAACTCACGGTCGCCCTGCACTGGGCGTTCAATACGCCCGATGACCGTCTGGTCTGGGACGTGGGCCACCAGTGCTACCCGCACAAGATCCTCACCGGCCGTCGCGACAACATCCATACCGTCAAACAGAAGGACGGCGTGGCGCCGTTTCCCAAGCGCGACGAAAGCCCTTACGACACCTTCGGCGTCGGCCACAGCTCGACCTCGATTTCGGCCGCGCTGGGCATGGCCATCGCCTGTCAGGCCCAGGGCGATCAGCGCAAGGTGGTGGCGGTAATCGGCGACGGTGCGATGACCGCCGGCATGGCCTATGAGGCACTGAATCACGCCGGCGGCATGGACGCCCCGCCCAATCTGCTGGTGATCCTCAACGACAACCGGATGTCGATCTCCGAGAACGTCGGCGGCATGACCAAGATGTTCGGCCGCATCACCGCCAGCCGCACCCTGAACGCGATGCGCGAAGGCGGCAAACGGCTGCTCGGCTCCAAGCGCAGCAACCCGGCCGCGCGCTTCGTGCGCCGCTGGGAGGAGCACTGGAAGGGCATGTTCGTACCTTCGACCCTGTTCGAAGAAATGGGCTTCCACTACACCGGCCCCATCGATGGCCACGATCTGCCGGCACTGGTGGGTGCCCTCAACACGCTGAAGAAGCTCGACGGCCCGCAGCTGTTGCATGTCATCACTACCAAGGGCAAGGGCTACGAGCTGGCCGAGGGCGACCAGATCGGTTACCACGCGGTCGGGCCGTTTGATCCCGACAAGGGCCTGGTCGCCAAAGGCGGGGCGAAGAAGCCCACCTATACCGATGTGTTCTCCGATTGGCTTTGCGATATGGCCGCCGCTGAGCCCAAGTTGCTCGGCATCACCCCGGCGATGCGCGAGGGCTCCGGCTTGGTGCGCTTCTCCAGGGAGTACCCGAACCGCTATTTCGATGTGGCGATTGCCGAGCAGCACGCGGTGACCCTGGCCGCCGGCATGGCCTGCGAAGGCATGAAACCGGTAGTGGCCATCTACTCCACCTTCCTGCAGCGCGCCTACGACCAGCTGATCCACGACGTCGCCCTGCAGGATCTCGACGTGCTGTTCGCGATTGATCGCGCCGGCGTGGTTGGCCCGGACGGCGCGACCCATGCGGGCACATTTGACCTCTCCTACCTGCGCTGCATCCCCAACATGGTGGTGATGGCGCCGGCGGATGAGAACGAGTGCCGGCAAATGCTCAGCACCGGTTTCAAGCATGCGGGCCCGGCAGCGGTGCGCTATCCGCGCGGCAACGGACCGGGCGTGGCGATCGAGCCCGCGCTGGGCACCCTGCCGATCGGCAAAGCCGAACTACGGCGGCGCGGTGGCCGTATCGCGATCCTGAGTTTTGGCGCCCTGCTGCCGGCAGCCGAAGTCGCCGGCGCCGAGCTCGACGCCAGCGTGGTCAATATGCGTTTTGTCCGCCCCTTGGACCGCGGCCTGATCCTCGAACTGGCCAGGAGCCACGATGCCTTCGTGACTGTCGAGGACAACGCGATCATGGGCGGCGCCGGCAGCGGTGTAGCCGAACTGCTGGCTGCCGAAGGGCTGCAGCTGCCGGTGCTGCATCTGGGCCTGCCGGATGCGTATCTGGAGCACGCCGCGCGCGAGCAACTGCTGGCCGAAGTCGGGCTGGACAGCGCCGGGATTCTCGCCAGCATCCGCGCGCGGTTCCCGCAGGTCGCCAGTGCGGTGAAAGCGGTGGGGGCTTGATCCAGTCCTTCTGGATTTCCTGAGCCCGCGTGCGCGGGCGCAAGACTCGATCAGCGTGGGCGTCTCGCGCGCCGACCATAATCCCGAACCTGGAATCGCGGACGCCGACAGGCACTTGTCCTGTCGGCGTTCGATCAAGCGTCGGGGGCAGCGGCTCGGCCTTCGTGTCAGCCTCAGGCGGCCTTGGCCTGACCTTCAGCCACGCTGCTGCGCATCAGATGGTCGAATGCGCCGAGTGCCGCGGTGGCGCCTGCTCCCATCGCGATGATGATCTGCTTGTAGGGCACGGTGGTGCAGTCGCCGGCTGCGTACACCCCCGGAAGCGAGGTCTTGCCGTGGGCATCGATTTCGATCTCACCACGCGCTGACAGCGCCACGCTGCCCTTGAGCCAGTCGGTGTTCGGCAGCAGGCCGATCTGCACAAAAATGCCGTCCAGCTCGACGCGCTGCACGTCCAGACTGCCGCGGTCGCGATAGTTCAGGCCGGTCACCTTCTGGCCGTCGCCCAGCACCTCGGTGGTCTGCGCGTTCAGCAGGATGTCGACGTTGGGCAGGCTCCGCAGCTTGCGCTGCAGCACTTCGTCCGCGCGCAGCTTGGTGTCGAATTCGACCAGGGTCACGTGGCTGACAATGCCGGCCAGATCGATTGCAGCCTCGACGCCCGAGTTGCCGCCGCCGATCACCGCCACGCGCTTGCCGCGGAACAACGGGCCATCGCAGTGCGGGCAATAGGCCACGCCCTTGTTGCGGTACTGCTCCTCGCCGGGCACGCCCATCTGCCGCCAGCGCGCGCCGGTGCTGAGCACCACGCTGCGGGCCTTCAGCGATGCGCCATTCTCCAGCTGGATCTCGATCAGGCCATCGCTGCCGGCCGGCACCAGGGCCGCGGCACGCTGCATCGGCATCAGGTCGACCTCGTAGTCCTTGACGTGCTGCTCAAGCTGGGCGACCAACTTCGGGCCTTCGGTGTGCGAGACCGAAATGAAGTTCTCGATGCCGAGGGTATCCATCACCTGACCGCCGAAGCGCTCGGCCAGCAGACCGGTGCGGATGCCCTTGCGGGCGGCGTAGATCGCCGACGATGCGCCGGCCGGGCCACCGCCCACCACCAGCATGTCGAAGGTGTCCTTGGCGGCCAACTGCTGCGCCATACGCGCCTCGGCACCGGTGTCGAGCTTGGCCAGAATCTCGGCGAGACTCATCCGCCCGCTGGCGAACGGCTTGCCGTTCAAGTAGACACTGGGTACAGCCATCACCTGGCGCTCCTCGACCTCGGCCTGGAACAGCGCACCATCGATGGCGACATGCTTGACGCCGGGGTTCAGCACGGCCAACAGATTCAGCGCTTGAACCACATCAGGGCAGTTGTGGCAGGACAGCGAGAAATAGGTTTCCAGCACGAACTCGCCCGGCAGAGCCTTGGCCTGCTCGATCACCTCGGCATCTTCGCGCGAGGGATGGCCGCCCACCTGCAGCAAGGCCAGCACCAGCGAAGTGAACTCATGACCCATCGGCAGGCCGGCGAATCCGACTGCGATGTCGCTGCCGGACCGACGGATCTCGAACGAGGGCGTGCGCGCATCGCGCAAGGTGCCCAGCGAAATCTTGTCGGACAGCGCGGCGATGTCCTGCAACAGTGCCTGCAGCTCCTTCGAAGCATCGCTGTCGTCCAGCGATGCGTTCAGCTCGATCGGCAGCTGCAGCTTCTCGAGGTAGGTGGACAGCTGCGACTTCAGGTCAGCGTCGAGCATGGCGGCACTCCGGGATTCGATTCAGTGGGTGAGCGAGCGCGCTTGCGCCTATGGCCTGCGCAATCGAGGCGGCAGGCGCAAGCGAACTCAGAGCGGTGTCGGCGCAGCGCGCGATGCTTCGCAAACGCGGGCCGGTGCCCCGGCGCCAGAGCGGCGCCGGGGCGATACAGCGATCAGATCTTGCCGACGAGGTCGAGCGAAGGAGCCAGGGTCTTGGCGCCTTCCTTCCACTTGGCCGGACACACTTGGCCGGGGTTGTTGGCGGTGTACTGCGCCGCCTTCAGCTTGCGCAGGGTCTCCGACACGTCACGGGCGATCTCGTTGCTGTGGATCTCAGCGGTCTTGATCACGCCGTCCGGATTGATGATGAAGGTGCCGCGCAGGGCCAGACCTTCTTCGGCGATGTGCACGCCGAACGCGTTGGTCAGGGTATGGGTCGGGTCGCCGACCAGGGGGAAGCGCGCCTTGCCTACCGCCGGCGAGGTCTCGTGCCACACCTTGTGCGAGAAATGAGTGTCGGTGGTGACGATGTAGACCTCAGCGCCGGCCTTCTGGAACTCGGCGTAATTGTCAGCGGCGTCTTCAACTTCGGTCGGGCAATTGAAGGTAAACGCTGCCGGCATGAAGATCAGTACCGACCACTTGCCCTTCAGACTGGCGTCGGTGACTTCAATGAACTTGCCGTTGTGGAAAGCTTGCGCCTTGAACGGCTGCACGCTGGTGTTGATCAGGGACATCGATGTTCTCCTAGGTCGGGGGGAAGATGTGAATCACAACGATCGCGATGTTAGGCAGCACCTATCGACCGGTAAAGACGATTGTGTGAATTGCTGCGATAGAACAAAACTATCAGACACAGCCTTAGTGCCCTGTGAGGAGCCTGCCGACACCTGCAAGCCGGCACGAAGTGTTCCAAAGCACAGCGCGCTGCCTCTGGCCAGCGACCCAATCCTGATTCACTCGCTCAAACCATCTGCGAGCGAGCGAAGGCTGACTGCACTTCTTTCTCGCGACGCAGCAGAGATCAGCGCAGGGCGTCAAGGCGCCGGGTCACGGGCTCTCAACATCCCGCTTGAGGCATGCCTGCCCGCGGTCGACGGAGCGATCCCAACCTGCGGCAAGGCCAGCTCTCTACCGGTCGGGCAGTGCCTCGGAGCACGAATGCGCGGCCCGTGCCGCGCAATCGCGCCCTCTGCCTACGGCCCGGCCCTCGCTTACGCTCGGGCGTTCGAGGGCGCGCGGCCCGTGCCGTGCAAACGCGCCCTCTGCCTACGGCCCGGCCCTCGCTTACGCTCGGGCGTTCGAGGGCGCGCGCGGCAATGCCGCGCAAACGCGCCCTCTGCCTACGGCCCGGCCCTCGCTTACGCTCGGGCGTTCGAGGGCGCGCGCGGCAGTGCCGCGCAAACGCGCCCTCTGCCTACGGCCCGGCCCTCGCTTAC
>NZ_JBILJQ010000162.1:0-3525 GCF_044377145.1 Aquimonas sp. | reverse complement strand
ACCAAGGTGCGCTATCGCGGCCTGGCGAAGAACACGGCGCAACTGCAGACGCTGTTTGCGCTGGTGAACTTGAGTCTGGCGCGCCGCCGCGTGGCGGCGGCCGCATGAGTGCGTCCGCGGAACGGGGAAACACCCCGATCCGCGGTGAAAAGAGGCTCGGGCGAGTCTCGGTCGAGTCGATAGGTCGCGAAAGATGTGCGATCTCGGCTTGAAGAACCGAAAAAATCGACTCGCGGAACACCCAGGGATCAAGTGATCGCGTTGTTCAGAGCTTCCCTAACTGCGCCTGCAGCACCGCGACGATCGACAGCGTCGAGGGTATTTTTCACACATCGTCGCGCGGCGGCGGGTCATCGAGGCCTAGAGCTTTTGAAAGTCTTTTTCGGGATTCTCGCATTGCTTGGGTTCGCCCTCTCCGCAGCAGCTCATGCTTATGGATTGATTGGAGGGTCGCTTCACGACAACTTTGCCTTCGTTTCGACTCTACACGCCGGAATCTTTCTGGTGTTTATCCCGGCGATCCTTGAGGTGCGCAAGACGTCCGGTAAGAGAGATGCATTTGCACTACTGCGTGGAGTGCCGTTTGGGGCGATCGTTCTGCTCGCTGTCCTCTTTGTCTACGCATTCCTCAACTTCTCTTCCTCCTTTGCCGGCATGCCAGAAGGAAGCCCCCAGCTGAGAGATGGTCAATACGTTCTCATGAACAAGGGGCATTTCATCAGAACGATCACCGCCGAAGAGTACGTGCAGGGGCAGGCAGCCATTCTCCGTGCGTTCTCGGGAGGCTGGATGCTGCTCTACGGTCTTTGCGCCGTGATCCTTCTGCTTCGCCGCCGGCCGTCTCGTTCCTAGACCCTTGTGACTGGATCGCTATGTTTTCCGGAAAATTCTGAATCCCATTCCGGGAGATTCGACATTTTGGCTATCCGCAAGGTGCCTAGCGAGAGTGAGCTGCAGTGCGTAGATACTCCTGTCTTGACAGAACCCACTTTGGGCAATGGGAGCGCGGTGCGGCGCAAGCGGTTCATTCAAGTCTTCGCTGCTTTACGGCGCACCTTAACTAAGGGGCTTGGTCCAATGCAGGTCTTTACCGCGGCTTTCTTGCTAAGTCTCTTCATGCTGGCTGGCTGTGGTTCTGACGAGGCAGAGATGTCTAGGAAGCACGAAGTGGCCTCCCAGAAGGAGATGCGCGTTCTCATCGAAAGTCCGGAGTACGTGCGCGCCGTTGGAGAAGCGCAGGCTCGGGTTGAAAGCGACAACTCGGTCGTCGAGATGGCGCCTTGGTTCGGCACTACAGGGCTTTCCAACGAAACGGAGCGCGAGCTTTCTCGATACTTGCGCCGTGAGTTTGGTGAATCTCTCGATGAGCCGAATTCTCTGAAAGCGGCAGATCTTGTGTATTTGGGAGTGTTCTCGGAGCGGGAAGGCATCGTGTACTACTGGCAAGTGCCATACGGTGGTGAACCTGTATTCGCTTACGTGATCGAGAGCGGCGCCAATTCGCATATGGGTTGGGGCGCTCGGAAGCCACCCACGAAGTGACGTCTAACTTCCGTTCTCAGACGTTTTGAACGCCGATTGTGTCACC
This sequence comes from Aquimonas sp., assembly GCF_044377145.1. Lineage (NCBI taxonomy): Bacteria > Pseudomonadati > Pseudomonadota > Gammaproteobacteria > Lysobacterales > Lysobacteraceae > Aquimonas > Aquimonas sp. The sequence continues at coordinate 1,937 of NZ_JBILJQ010000162.1, read as the reverse complement.
GCCAATCCCGACACTGCGCCTGCTGCCTGCAGAATCCTCAATCCGCGGGCGTCCGCCGGTTGGGTTCGGCAGGTATGATTCGACCTCGGCAGGGTGAAATGATGATTTCAGGTGAAAGATGATGAAATGGCTCTCAATCGGCGCGTTTGCTGTAGTTCTCTTGCTTTCCTCAGTCCTTGCTTCGACTGCACACACGATCCTGATTCTCCGATCCGGAGGCGATCTGTCGTCGGGCTACGCGCTCGCAAGTGCATACGTAGTCTCTGCACTTATCTGCTTTTTTGCGGGCTATCTGTTTGCTCGGCGCACCGGCCGAAGTCCCTACCTTGGTGCTGTGTTTGCGTATTTGCTTTCTGAGCTCGCTGGTGTAGCGGGGATCTACTACGTTGCAGGGACTTCACTTCATTCATGGATTTGGGTTGTTGAGGGTGCACGGGATCTGGTTTTTCTGCTCCTCGGGACCGCCGTTGGACTTGGGAGATTGAAAGGGTGAGCTGCGGAGTGGCGCAAGGCGATGACCTGGACTGAATGGGCGTGACGCCAGTCTCCTCACCACCCACGCCCACACCGCGCCTTCAGCGCTGCCAAAGCCGCAATCCTCGCCGTTTCGGTACGCAGAATCCGCGGCCCCAGGCGCCGGCGGCGCGGAGTTGGTCGAGGTAGCGGGGCTCAGGCTGCCTTCGGGGCATGTCGCCCGGCTGAGTGAGTCGAAGGCGGGCAGAGGGGACAGGCTGTGTTCGTTGTCCGATTCTGCTCCAGGCTGAGATGGGCCGGCGCTGAGGCCGTGTCGAAGTCGCTGTGCAGGGCCAGCCGGTTCTTCGATCTGCGGCGGCCTCGCAAGGCCGCATTGTTCGTGGGCGTTGGGTGCGCTGCGCGACTTCAGGGACCCAGAAGTTCGTAGTTCGCCTGGACCGCGCGGACGATAGGCTTCAGACCAGCGTGCTCGGGATCCAGTTGTCGAAGCGGTGCGAGTAGGCCTCCCGCTCGGCACGGCAGAAGCCGCTGCCCATGGTGAAGCGGCGGCAGACATCCGGGCGTTGTTCGTACACGCCGCAGCACATGCGGTTGCGGTCCATCGCCACACACCAGCCGTCTTCGTCACGCGCCATCACCTCCAAGCCTTCAGGCGTGTGGGTGGTGTACATGCGCGGCACTTTGTCGTCGGGCATCACGACCACGGTCAGCCGGCAGCACACGGCATCGCAGGCCGAGCAGGACACGTTCGGGTCGACCAGATGGTCGTCGGGCAGGATCTCGAAGGGCATGGTGTTTCCGGAGGGTGAAGCGGGATGCCCGAGCGGACCTGCGCGCGGCAAGGTGCCCAGAAGCGAAAAGGGGCGCAAGGATCGCACGGCTGCCGACATCGCGCGTGAATCGCGGTGACTCTTGGTGCGCAGCGGCGGCTGGGAACGCTGCCGGCAGGCGGTTCCAAACCGGTTGGGCGTGCCAGGTCCGCGGCCTTGAACTGCCTCTGGTCTGGCGATGCTTTCGCAGCTCGCCGCGCATCGCCCAGCCCAGACGCGGTTCGGGGGTTCTGGCGCCATCCAGCCGATGCCAGCGCGCGGGCGGACGTGCGGATCGCAGCTGCAGCTGGCGCGGCTCCCGCCGATGCACTTGCCACGGCGGGCGCGGCTCGAAGCGAGCGGGCGTGCATGCTTTGGTGCAAAGCCACTACAGTCGCGTCTGCCCTCGGCCCCGGAGCCACCCATGTCGCGCCCCATTCTTGACGAGCAGCAGCTTCACCCCGCCATCCGCCTCAAGATCTCCAGCCAGCACGCGGATCTCATCAGTGAGGTGCAGAAGGCGGCCGCGACCCCCTACGTGTCAACCTCCTACCCAACAGTTGTTCTCGGTTTTTATAGATAACAATTGTGGGGCGGTTTGAGGAGGTTTCAGTGAGCAAGGCAGGCATCGAAGTGGAGACAGATCCGCAGCTT
>NZ_JBILJQ010000040.1:0-47578 GCF_044377145.1 Aquimonas sp. | reverse complement strand
CAGCTGAGCTGCTCAGCACACCCGGCGCGCTCAAGGCCAGATCCACACCCGTTGAGCTCGATCTGCCGGAGGTGGTTAGTTAGAAAAAACGTCGCCGAGTGTTGGGAAAGGGTTGACACGTTCCGGGTCGGCGGGTGGCTGGCCCACCACCAGGAATACCCACGTGACTCCATCAGGGCGCACCACCGCGAGCTCGTCGAGGCTGCGGTCGTGCTTGAGCACGCGCACGGTGTCGCCGGGGCCGATCCGGTTCGGGCTGCACTCGATGTCGGCCGCTGCGGCGGGCAGGCTCAGCAGTGACGCGACTGCGCAGATCAGGCCAAGCCGCAACGCGGTGTCCAATGGGGCGCGATTCACGGCGCGGGCTCCAGGCTGATCGTTAGCGCCTGCGCGACCCGGCGTGCGCGTTCACGCGCGGTGTCGATTTCGGCGCCGCGCGCAAGCGCCACCGCGACGCGGCGCTTGCCGGCTACGCGGGGTTTGCCGAACAGGCGCAGGCCGTTCTGTGGTTCCGCCAGCGCGCGCTCGATACCACTGAACACCGGTACGCCGTGGCCTTCAGCCAGCAAAGCCACCGAGGCCGCGGGGCCGAGTGGATCAATCGCCGGAATCGGCAGGCCGAGGATGGCGCGGGCGTGCAGGGCGAACTGGCTCTGCTCCTGCGAAATCAGGGTGACCAGGCCGGTGTCGTGCGGGCGCGGTGACACCTCCGAGAACCACACTTCATCGCCACGCACGAACAGTTCAACCCCGAACACACCATAGCCACCGAGGGCATTGGTCACCGCGGCGGCGATCTGCTGAGCGCGTTCGAGCGCGGGCGTCGACATCGGCTGCGGCTGCCAGCTTTCGCGGTAATCACCATCGATCTGCAGATGGCCAATCGGCGCGCAGAAGGTGGTGCCATCGCGGTGGCGCACGGTGAGCAGGGTGATCTCGTACTCGAAGTCGATGAAGCCTTCGACGATGCAGCGCCCTGCCCCGGCCCGCCCGCCTTCCTGCGCGTAGGCCCAGGCGCGGCCGAGATCGGCCTCATTGCGCAGGGTGCTCTGGCCCTTGCCCGAGGACGACATCAGCGGCTTGACCACGCAGGGCAGGCCGACCGCGGCGACCGCGGCGCGGAACTCGGCCTCGGTGTCGACAAAGCGATAGTGCGAGGTCGGCAGGCCCAGTTCTTCGGCGGCGAGCCGGCGAATGCCCTCGCGGTCCATCGTGAGGCGGGCCGCCCGCGCGGTCGGGATCACGGTCAGCCCCTCGGCCTCCAGCTCGACCAGGGTCTGGGTGTGGATGGCCTCGATCTCGGGCACCACCAGGTGCGGGCGCTCCTGTGCGATCAGTGCGCGCAAGGCGATCGGGTCGAGCATGTCGAGCACGTGGCTGCGATGCGCCACCTGCATCGCCGGTGCATCGGCATAACGATCGGCGGCGATCACTTCCACCCCGAAGCGCTGCAGTTCGATCACCACCTCCTTGCCCAGCTCGCCGGCGCCCAGCAGCAGCACGCGGGTGGCATCGGGGCTCAATGGGGTTCCCAGGCGGACGGTGGGTGCGGACATGCGGTGGCTCCGGAGGCGGTAGAGGGCGGCCGACATTGTAGCCAGCGCGCCGGGCCCCGCCCGATCAGCATTGGCGTGCTCTGGCACAATCTCGGCATGGCTATGGATGGTCCACGACAGCACCCCGGCACCCTTTCTCTCATCCGCGACGCGGCTCGGCTCGCCTGCGCAGGCGGCCTCGCGCTGGGCTTGATGCTCGCGCTCACCCATGGCTTTGGGCCTGCCGATGCGGCAGCGCCCGGCGCCCTCCCCTCCCCTGATCTGATTGCTCTGATTCGCGACCGCGGCTTGAGCGAGATCAGCGGTATCGCGCTGTCGGGGCGGCATGCCGACACCTTCTGGGTGCACAACGACAGCGGCAATGGGCCCTACCTGCATGCGATCAACCGCCGCGGCCGGCGCCTGGCGACGCTGCACATCGACGGCGTGGCCGCGCGCGATTTCGAGGACATGGCCGCGTTCGAGCTGGACGGTCGGCGCTATCTGCTGATCGCCGACACCGGCGACAACGGCGGTGTGCGCACTGAGCTTGAACTCGTCGTGGTGGAAGAGCCCGCGGTGCTGGCGGATGCCAAGCTTCACCCGGCCTGGACCCAGCGCTTCCGCTGGCCGGACGGCGCGCGCGATGTCGAGGCCGTGGCGGTCGACGCGCAGGCACGCGAGGTGCTGCTGATCTCCAAGAAGCGCGTACCGCCCGAGCTGCTGCGGCTGCCGCTGGGCGCATCGGACACGCTGCAGACGGCCGCCGTGGTCACCACACTGCACGGCATCGCGCCGCCGCCCGCGCTCGAGCTTGCCGGCAACCCGCGCTTTGGCCGCTACCGCAGCCAGATCACCGCGGCCGACTTGTCCAACGATGGCCTGCAGCTGGCGGTGCTCAACTACCGGCGCGCGCATGTGTACCGCCGCAGCCGCGGTGAGGATTGGGCCCGTGCGCTGGCGCGCGACCCGATCGAGCTGCCCTTCGGCTGGGCGATGCAGGCCGAAGCGCTCGCCTTCGATGTGGACGGCGATGCGCTGTGGATCAGCGGCGAGCGGATACCGGCGCCCTTGATCCGGGTGCCGTTGCCGGAGCGCTGAGCGCGCACGACGCGCGCAACACCCTTGGCGCAGCCCGATAAGCCGTCACGTGGCGGATCACCGCAGGCTTGAGCCGCGCCGCCCTGCATGGGCAGGCGGACGGATTTCGGTGAAAATGGCGGACTTTCCACCTGCCGAGCACCCCGCATGAAGGCCAATGAAGTCCGCAAGGGCAATGTCGTCGAACACAACAACACCGTGTATCAGGTGCGCGACATCGAACGCAGCACCCCGACCGCACGCGGCGGCAATGTCACCTTCCGCTTCACCCTGTACAGCATTCCGGGCGGGTCCAAGTTCGATCTGAGCCTGCGCGCCGAAGACGATCTGAAGGAGCTCGACCTGGTGCGCCGCCAGGCGACGTTCTCCTACAAGGACGGCGAGGCCTTCGTGTTCCTCGACACCCAGGACTACACCAGCTACATGCTCGACGCCGACGTGGTCGGCGAAGCTGCGGGCTACATCACCGATGGCCTGGAAGGCTGCTTCGTGGCGGTGATCGACGACCAGCCGGTGGCCCTGCAGCTGCCGCCCAGCGTGGTGCTGGAAGTGGTCGAAACCGCGCCGGAAATGAAGGGCGCCACCGCCACCAAGCGGCCGAAGCCGGCGAAGCTGTCGACCGGCATCGAGATCCAGGTGCCGGAGTACATCACCAACGGCGAGCGCATCACCGTCAGCACGGTCACCGGCGAGTTTGCGGGTCGGGCTGACTGAGGCCGCGACCCGCGCGGGCCTGCAGACGCTCTGCATGCCCGCGCGGGTGCGCTCTGCCTCAAACGCGCATCAGCGTCCGAAGCCGAACAGTTTGGCGACCTTGGCGCCGAGCCCCGTCCGTACGGGCTCGGCCGCTGGGGCGCCGCCGCTCGCGATCTGTGCCGCCACCGCACGCAGAGTTGCGTGGGCGATGGCCAGCAGGGACAGCTTGACGCCGCTGACCTTTTCCAGCCGCGTCGACAGGCTCAGCGCCAGCAGCGAGTGCCCGCCGGCCTCGAAGAAGTTGTCGTCCAGTTCGACCAGGTCCGTGCCCAACAGCTCGCGGGCGGTCTGCAGCACCAGGCGTTCCTCGTCGCTGAGCTCGATCGCCACCGCGGCAACTTCGGCAGACGGTGCATGCAGCACCGGCCACGGCAGCGCAGCGCGGTTCAATTTGCCGTTGGGCAGCAGCGGCAAGGCCGGCAGTGCGAGCAGGTGTTGCGGCAGCATGTAGCCCGGTAGCTGCAGCGACAGCCCGGCACGCAGTTCGGCCAGCGTGGGTGCTGCAGACGGTTCTGCGACATACCAGGCGACCAGCCGGTGGTCGGCATCGCTGAGACGCCATACGCCCGCTGCGGCTGCGGCCACGCCCGGCTGCGCCGCCAGCACGCTTTCGATCTCGCCCAGCTCGATCCGGTAGCCGCGGATCTTGATCTGCTGATCGCGCCGACCGAGGTGCCGCAGGCTGCCGTCAGCCATGCGTTGCACGAGATCACCGGTGCGATACGCGCGCTCGCCGGTAGCCGGCAGCACGATGAACTTCTCGGCCGTCAGCTCGGGGCGCTGGTGATAGCCCTCGGCCAAGCCCGCGCCGGTGATCAGCAGCTCGCCGGCGATGCCGCTGGGCAGGCGCTGCAGCTGGGCGTCGACCACGTGCAGGCCGGTGCGGGCGACCGGATGGCCGATCGGGCAGAGCTCGACATTGCTGCCGGTGATGCGCTGCAGGCTCGACCACACCGTGGTTTCAGTCGGGCCGTACATGTTCCAGAGCTCGCCCACGCGCGGCAGCAGCCAGGCGGCCAGGTCGGGGCCGAGCGCTTCACCGCCGGTCAGCGCTTTCAGGTTCGGTCGGCCCGCCCAGTCGTTGGCGCGCAGCAGGCGCCAGGTCGACGGTGTGGCCTGCAGCACGCTGATCTGCTCGGCATCGATGAACGATGCCAGCGCATCGGTCGCCTCCAGCAGGCTGCGCTGGCCCAGCACCAGGGTGGCGCCCACGGCCAGCGGCAGGAAGATCTCCAGCACCGCGATGTCGAAGGCATAGGTGGTCAGCGCGAGCACGCGGTCGTGCTGACTCAAGCCCGGCGTATCCGCCATCGACGCGAGAAAGTTGCCGACCGCGCCCTGCGACAGGCGCACGCCCTTGGGCCGGCCGGTACTGCCGGAGGTGTAGATGACATAGGCCAGCGCGGTGGGTGATTCCGGCGCCGGGCTGAAACCGCTCGGGGCGGTCGTCGGCAGGCTTGCGATATCGATCAGCACGATGGCGTCGCGATCGAAGCGCGCCGCGGCCTCAGCATCGACCAGCACGTGGCGCACGCCCGCATCGCCGCGCATGTACTCGATGCGCTCGGCCGGGAGGTCCGGGTCCAGCGGCAGGTAGGCCGCGCCGGCGCGCAGCACGCCGAGCAGGGCCGCGACCAGATCCGCGCTGCGCTGCAGACAGACGCCGACGATATCGCCCGCGCCAACGCCCGCCTGCTGAAGAGCGGCAGCGATGGCATCGGCGCGTGCGGCGAGCTGGCCGGCGCTGAACTCGCCGTCGATCGCACGCAGCGCGATGCCGTTCGGTTCAACGCGGGCGCGTTCGAAAAACGCGCCGTGTGGGCTGGACCATTCGCGCGAGGGCGATCCGGCGTAGCTGGCCGCGGCCAATGCGACGGCCTCGTCCGGCGCGATCAGGCTGAGTGCACCGATCTGCACCGCCGGGTCGGCCACCACCTGCGCCATCACTGCCTCCAAGCGGCGGCCGAGCCGCTCGACGGTCGCGGGCTCGAACAGCTCAGCATCGAACTCGATCAGGCCGCAGATGCGCTCGCCGTCGTCCCAGAACCAGAACGAGAGATCGAGTTTGGCGCCGCCGTTGGGCAGCGGCCGGCTGTCGACCTTCAGCCCGGCCAGATCCAGCGCCATCGGCGCGTCCTGGAAGGTGAACCAGGCTTGCACCAGCGGGTTGCGCGCGGGGTCACGCTGCACGCCAACGGCCTGCACGATCTTCTCGAACGGGGTGTCCTGCACGCCCTGGGCCTTCATCATCTGCCGGCGCGCCGCGCGCACCAGCTCGACGAAGGGCTGCTGGGGATCGACCTCCAGGCCGACCGGCAGCAGGTTCATGAACAGGCCCATCACCGTTTCGAGTTCTTCGGCGCCACGATTTGCAAATGGGCAGCCGATGATCAATCGGTCCTGCCCGGTGTAGCCGCGCAGCAGCACACCGAGGCCGCCGAGCATCACCGTGAACAGGGTCTGCTGCTCGCGCTGTGCGTAAGCGCGCAGGGCGCGGCTGGTGTCGGCACTGAAGGCGACCTGCACTTCACCGCCGCGAAAACTCTGCAACGGCGGCCGAGCGAAGTCGGTCGGCAGCTCCAACTGGTGCGGACAGCCGGCCAGGGACTCGACCCAGTACGGCAGCTTGGCCGCGATCGCCGCGGCATCCAGCGCTTCGCCCTGCCACACCGCGTAGTCGGGGTACTGCAGGCCGTCCGCAGGCGCAGCGGGGCGGCGGCCGGCGCGGTAGTCGGCGTATAGCGTTTCCAACTCGCGGCCGAACTGCAGCACGGAGAGGTGATCCATCACGATGTGGTGCACGCAGATCAGCAGCACATGGCGCTCGGCGCCGAGCTTGAGCAGACGCAGTACCAGCAGCGTCGGGCGTGACAGATCGAATACGTGTTCGGCGACCGCGCGGGTGTGCTCGGCCTGGGCCTGCTCGCGCGCCGCGTCGTCAAGCGCGGACAGATCGACCTGCTCCAGCGGCACGCGCAAGGCCATATCCACCACCTGCTGCACCGCTTCGGCATGCACCTCGAAGTGGGTGCGCAGCGCGTCGTGACGGGCCACCAGTTCGGCCAGGGCGTATTCCAGTGCTGACGTATCCAGCGCGCCGTGCAGAGTGAACGCGAACGGGATGTTGTAGGCGGTGGTCTGCGGCGCGGTGGCCTGCACGTACCAGAGCTGGCGCTGGCTGAAGGTGGTCGGGAAACGGTAGAGCTCGGCGGTCGAGGTCATGGCGATCGGGTAGTGAGAACTTGAAGGATGTGATCAGTGCCGCGGCGGCGCTGAGGGTTCAGGCGGATCGGCGGCGACAGATCTGAACTGACGGGCCGCTGCGCGGGTCGGGCAGGCCTGGCGAGGGCCGATGCGGTGATCCGCATCAGCCGGCCACCGCGTCGGCGCGGAAGCGGCTGCGGTCGACCCGTTTCAGGGCCGGCCCGCTGGGCGCGGCGACGGCGCTGGCGGCAAGTCGGCTCCAGGCGGCGATGGTCGGCGTTTCGAACGCGGCCTCGACCGGCAGTACGCGGCCGGTTTCGCGCTTCAGCCGCGACAGGACACGGGTCAGCAGCAGGCTGTGGCCGCCCAGGGCGAAGAAGTCGTCCTCGGTGCCAACCCCCGACAGATCAAGGATGCCCTCCCACAGCTCCACCAGGCGCTGCTGCAGTTCGCCCTGCGGCGCAACGAAGGGCGTGCCGCCCGCGCTGCGCGTGACAGGCGTCGCCGCCACCGCTGCATCCGGCGCGTGCTCGGGCTCGGCGGGGCTGCGCGTATCGGCCACCAACACCGCCACCGGACGCCGCGCCAGCGCGATCTGCGCGGGGCCGGCATGGGCCAGTGCGGTCTCGATCGCTGCAAGCGCATCAGCACTGCTGAAACCATCGCGAAAGCCGACTTCCAGAATGCGATTGGCCGACGCCGCGCGCGGCTTGGGCCGCGGCGCTGCGGCATTCGTTGCCAGCGCGCGCGCCGCCTTCAGCACGAAGTCGCGCAGCACCAGCACGCGCTGGCCGTGGATATCCAGCAGGTCGATGTCGAGCACCAGATCCGCACCCTCGGCGCGCGCGCGCTGACGGCTGATGAGGCGATCGGGCAGCGGCGCCAGCACCTGCAGCAGGCCGTAGCGGAACGGCAGCAGACGCGCGGCATCGATCCCCGCCGGCGCCAGCGCGCCCTGGGCGGCGCCAATCGCCATATCGAACAGGGCCGGGTGCAGCGGGTGTTCCACGGCCCGATGTTCAGCAGCATGCGTTTCGGCCGCGGCGGAGTCGTCGCCGGGGTGATCGACCGACAGCTCAAGCTCAGCCTCACCCGCGCCGACTTCGAACCGGCGCAGGCAGTCCCAGCGCGGGCCGAAGCGCAGCTCCGGATGCGCGTAGCGCGGCGGCAGGCTGCTGCGGCTGGCGCGGAGTTGAAGTTGATCCGGCAAGGCGGTCGGCTGCAGTTCGATCCGCACTGACAGATGCTCGATGCGATCGTCGGCCTCGGCACCCTGGCTGTTGATCTCGACCTGATAGGCGGCCTCACCCGCGGCCGCGAAGCTGAGCTCGAAGCGGCGACGCTCATCGCCGGCCAGCTTGAACGGCGCGGCGAAACTCAGCTGGGCGCAGGCGAACGGAGTGAAACCACCGCGCAGCAGGCTCAAGCCGACCGTGATCAGATCGATGTAGCCGGTGCCCGGCAGCAGCGCTTCGCCAGTCTTCAGCCGATGCTGGTCCAGCACCCAGCCGCTGTGCTGATCCAGCACGCCGCCGAACACGACTCGCCCATCGGCCTCGTCGCGGCGGCGCTGCAGCAGCGGATGCGCCTGCGGCAGGGCGTCGGCAAACGGCGCCGGGGCCAGGCCGAGATCGGCCGCCAGCCGCGCTGCCATGCCGGCCTCACGCCAGATGCTGAAGGCAAGGGCCAGATGGCGAGTGCGGCTGGAGCGCGCATCGGCACGCGCTGCGAAGGCATCCAGGCAGGCATTGGCGGCGGTGTAATCAACCTGGCCGGACACGCCCATCTGCGCACTCAGCGAGGAGAAGTACAGAACGAACTCGGCGCCGCAGCGCTCGGCCAGCTGCGCGACAGCCTGTGCGCCCTGCAGCTTGGGCGCCAGCACGCGCTGTGCCGATTCGAGCGACTTGCGCGCGATCAGGCCGTCTTCCAGCACGCCAGCAGCGTGGAATACGCCGTCGAGACGATCCAGCCCGGCCGTATCGACACTGTTCTGCAGGCTAGCGGTATCTGTGACATCGGCGACCAGCAGCTGCACCTGCGCACCCAGCGCCTGCAGCGCGCTCAGCCAGCGTCGCCGCGGGTGTGCTGGATCCGCAGGCAGCTCGCCGCGCGACAGCAGCACAAGTTCAACCTGCGGCACCCGCGCCAAGTGTTCGACCAGGGCCTGGCCGGCACCGCCGAAGGCACCGGTGACCAGATAGCGCCCGCCGGGCGTGAGTGCCGCGCGCGTCGGCAGCCGCGGCAGCTGCAGGGGCGTCCACACCGGCCGCAGCCGGCGCCGGCCGCGCCAGGCCACGCTGTCATCGTTCAGGCCCGCATCGATCTCGTCCAGCAGCAGGCGCGCAGCCAGCGCCGGGCTGCCGACATGCGTGCGTTCCAGATCCAGCCACACGCTGCGCACGCCGGCGGCCTCCTGCGGCCAGGTGCGCACCGGCCCCGCGCGCAGGGCCTGCAGCGGTTGGATCAATGCGGCTTCACCGGCCGACTGTGCCTGCAGGCTGACACTCAGCCAGCGCAGGCCGCCCTCGCGCTCGCTCCAGGGCGTCAGCTGCTGGACCATGCGCAGCGCCCAGTCGAAACACAGCGCCTGCTGCACGGCATCCGGCGCATCCAGGGCATCCAGCGCCCACAGGTCGATCAGATGACTCGGTGCCGGCTGCGCGGCCAGGGCCTGCCAGTGGCTGTCCAAGGCCGGGTCAAGCTGCAGGCGCTCGCCGTCGAGTTCGAGCTCGGCGCCACGCAGCAGCTGCCGCACCGGCACGCCACGGGCGCGCAGCAGCTCGGCCAGGGCCGCGCCGATACCGGCGGCATCGGCCAGCAGCAGTACGGATTCCACCGCAGCCGGCGCGGCGGCGCGCGGCAGCGGCGCGCTCAGCCAGTCCTGCGCCTGCAGCCAGCTCTCGAAGCCGGAAGCTGCCGCGACTACCGCGGGTGCCTGCACCGGCGCTGGATCGATCCAATGCCGCACCGGGGCGAAGGGATAGGTCGGCAAGGCCACCCGGCGACCGCGTTCGGCCTGCTGCCAGCGCTTGAAATCGACCGCAGCACCCTGCGCCCACAGCAGCCCGGGGACTGCGAACCAGCGGTCCAGCTCGGCCTCGATCGGCGTGCGTGCGCCCAGCACCGGCAGGCAGCGCGCATCGCTGCGGCGCGCCTGTGCTAGCCGGCTCAGGGTGTGGCCAGGGCCGACTTCGATCAGCACGTAGTCGCCAAGTTCATCCAGGCAGTTCTGCGCACCGACAAAGTTCACCGGCTGACGCAAATGGCGCAGCCAGTAGTCGACGTTGGCGGCTTCATCGGCGCTCAGCCAGCGGCCCGTCAGCGTGGAAGCGATCTTCAGCTGATCGACCCGACGCGGCTGGGCCGCCTGCACGGCCGCGCGGAAATCTTCCAGCAGCGGATCGAGCAGGGCCGAATGGAAGGCGCCCGAGGTCTCGAGCTTGCGCGCACCGAAACCATCGGCTTCGAGGCGGGCGGCGAGCGCGTCGATCGCCGCGCCCGGCCCGGCCAGCACGGTCTGCTCAGGCGCATTGATGCCGGCGATATCGATGTCGCCCGTCAGAAACGGAGGCAGCGCATCGACCCCGGCGCTGACTGCCAGCATCGCGCCGGCAGCGGCCGAACCGCATAGCTGGCCGCGCACGCAAATCAGCCGGATCGCGGCGCCGAGTTCGAACACCCCGGCCAGGGTCGCGGCCACGTATTCGCCCAGCGAGTGGCCAACGCTGGCCGCGGGTTCGATGCCGCGCGCGATCAGGCCGCGGGCCAGCGCGTACTCGACGCAGAACAGCACCGGCTGAGTCAGCTCGGTGCGGCGCAGCTGGGCGGTGTTGTCCGGCGTATCAGCGGCGCTCAGCAGCAGCTCGATCACGTCCTCGCGGCCGAGCGCACGCAGGTGAGCGATGCAGTCATCGAGCGCGGCACGCACGCCCGCATCGGCGGCGTAGAGCCCGCGCGCCATGCCGAGGCTCTGCGCGCCCTGGCCCGGGAAGCCGAACACTTGCACCGGGGCAGACTTGCCGACGCGTGCATCGGCGCGCGAATCCTTGGCCAACGCTTCGAACTGACGCGCGGCATCGCTGCGGCTGCGCGCGGCAATCGCGCTGCGCAGGCCAAACGCCACGCGCCCCTCGCGCAGGGTGTAGGCGATGTCTGCCAGCGGCGTGTCGCAGGCGTCCAGATGGCGGGCCAGATCCGCGGCGCGTTGGCGCAGCGCCTCTGGCGTCTTGGCCGAAATCAGCAGCAGCTGCGGGGTGTCGAGTGGCGTGTCTGCGGCCTGCGGCGGGCGCGCTGCGGCGGGCGCCTGCTCCAGCACCGCAAAGGCGTTGGTGCCGCCCACGCCGAGTGAGTTCAGCGCCGCGCGCCGCGGCGTCTGAGCCTCGCCCTGCGGCCAATCGCGCAGCTGATCGACCACGAAGAACGGGCTGCGCGCGAAGTCGATCTCGGGATTGCCACGCTTGAAGAACAGCGAGGGCGGCAGCTGGCCGTGGTGCAGGGCCAGCGCGGTCTTGATCATGCCGGCGACGCCGGCGGCGGTGTCGAGATGGCCGATATTGGTCTTGACCGAACCGATCCCGCAGCTGCCGACCGCGGCACCATCGAAGGCTTGGCTGAGTGCGCTGACTTCGATCGGATCACCGAGGCGAGTGCCGGTGCCGTGGGTTTCGACATAGCCAATCGTGGCCGGATCGACGTCGGCCAAGGTCAGCGCGGTGGCGATGGCTTCGGCCTGACCATCGACGCTCGGCGCCAGATAGCCCGCCTTGCCGGCACCGTCGTTGTTGATCGCGGTGCCGCGAATCACCGCATAGATGCTGTCACCATCGCGCAGCGCATCGCCGAGGCGGCGCAGCAGCACCAGCCCGCAGCCGCTGCCGAACACGGTGCCGCCGGAGTCGGCATCAAAGGCGCGACAGCGGCCGTCGGCCGAGCGCACTTCTTCCTCGCGATACACATAGCCTTGGCCGTGCGGCACCTCGATGGTCGAGCCGCCCGCCAGCGCCATGTCGCACTCGCCGGCCAGCAGGCTCTGGCAGGCCAGATGCACCGCCACCAGCGAGGTCGAGCAGGCGGTCTGCACATTCAGACTGGGGCCGCGCAGATCAAGCTGGTACGACACCCGCGTCGACAGGAAATCCTTGTCGTTCGACAGATGCCGGACCAGGAACTCGCCCATGTCCTCCAGCAATGCGCGCTGACCGAACAGGTTGCGCAGCAGGTACCAGTGCATGCCCGAACCGGCGAACACGCCGGTCTGCTTGTCGTGCGCATCGGGCCGGTAGCCGGCGTGCTCCAGCGCCGCCCACGCGCACTGCAGAAAGCGCCGGTGCTGCGGGTCCATCACAGCGGCCTCGCGCGGAGACAGCCCGAAAAAACCGGCGTCGAACTGGTCGAAACCATCAAGGCGAATGCCGGCGCGAACGTAGTTGGGGTTGGCGAGCTCGGCATCGCTCACCCCGGCCGCGCGCAGTGCGGTTTCGTCGAGATCTTCGACCGCGCAGCGGCCGGCGACCAGGTTGCTCCAGAACTCGGCGGGAGTTGCGGCTTGGGGAAAATCGCAGGCGAGGCCAATGATGGCGATGTGGCTGTTGGGGTCGAGCGCGGTCATCAAAGCGGGTCTCGGCAGCAGACGGCCCGGGCCTGGCAGCGGCTCGGGCGATCAAGTGGCATAAAGTGTGATAAGAATCGCATTTTGCATGCCCGTTCGACAATGCCCCAGCCGCGGTCCCGACCAAAGCCGGACGCTCGATGTGGGCTCAAACCTCAACCCAGCCGACACCACACATGACCCACAACCCGCCGAACTCGCCCTCTCGCCGCCTGCGCTGTGTCCTGCTGGGCGAACAGTCCCTGATGATCGAATGCGGCGAGCGCCTTCGCGCACGCGGCCACCTCATCGTCGCCGTGGTCAGCGACCAGCCGCGCCTGCAGGCCTGGGCGCAGAGCCATGCGTTTCGCCTGCACCATCACCATGACGCCCTGCTTGCGCAGCCGCCTGGCGAATTCGATCTACTGTTGAACATCACCTGGCTGCGCATGCTGCCGACGGCTTTGATCGAGCTGCCCAGGCTCGCCGCCATCAACTTCCACGACGGCCCCCTGCCCCGCTATGCCGGCCTCAACGCACCGGTGTGGGCGCTGCTTCACGGCGAGCATCAGCACGGCGTCAGCTGGCATCGAATGGCGGCGCGTGCCGATGCCGGCGAGCTGCTGGTGCAGCAGCACTTCGAGATCGCGCCCGACAGCACCGCCTTCGGCCTGAACACGCAGTGCTACGAGGCCGGCCTGGCCAGCTTCGATGCCCTGCTGGATGCGCTCGACGCCGACGCCCTGCAGCCACTGGCGCAGGACTTCAGCCAGCGCAGCTACTTCGGTGCGAACGCGCGACCGACCGCGGCCGGCATCCTCGATTTCAGCCGGCCCGCCGCGCAGCTGGCGCAGCAGGTGCGGGCGCTGGATTTCGGCAGCTACGCCAATCCCGTGCTGCTGCCGCGCCTGCGTCTGGCCGGGCGCGATCTGCTGGTACGGTCGGCGCGGGCCATTGATGCCTGCGCTGGCGCGCCCGGCGAGGTGATGAGCGTTCAGCCCGATGCACTGAGCATCCGCTGCGGCGAGGGTGCGCTGCGCATCGACGCGCTGACCTGTCTGCGCGGCGCACCGATCGACTTCGCCGCCCTCGCCAGCACCGACGACGACATCCGCGTCGGCGCGCGGCTGCCGCTGCTGGATGCCAGCGACGGATCGGCGCTCACCGCTGCAGTCAAAGCCGCCGCCACGCACGAGGCCGCGCTCAAGCGCGCGCTGCGCCAGATCGAGCCCGCGGGCCTGCCGTTCGCGGAAGCCTCCAGCGCGGTCGGCCTGCATCAACAGGCGCTGCAGGTGCAGGGTTTGCGCGGCGTCGCCAGCCTGCTGCTCAGCCTGGCCCGCTGCGCCTGCCTCGACAGTCTGCCCCTGGCGCTGCGTCCACTGGCCGCCGAGGCGCGTGCAGCTGCGATCGAACGCTGCGTGTCGGGCCTGCTGCCGCGGGTGCTCAGCCCCGACTTCGCGCAGCCACTGAACAGTTTCGAGGCCCAGCTGCAGGCCGCGCTGGACATCAGCGAACGCGCCGGCGGGCTGCTCACCGACGTCTACGCACGCGAACCCTCCCTGCGCGGCGCGCTGCTGCCGGCCGAGCTGCCGCTGCGCCTGCTGCGCGTGTCGACCCTGGAGGCCTTGCCCGCCGCGGCCGAAGCGCCGCTGTGTCTGTACTGGGATACGGCCGACAATCTGCTGCTGCGCGCCGATGCCGCCCACTTCAGCGCCAGCGGTTTCGCCCGCCTGATCGCCGCGCACAGTGCCCTGCTCGCCCACGCCGAGGCCCAGCCCGACACCGCCGCCGGTGCGCTCGATCTGCTCGACGCCGCCGAGCGAGCGCGACTGATGCAGCTGGCGCAGGGACCGGCCTTCAGCGATGCCGAACACAGCCCGCTGCGCGCCGCCAGCGTGCATGCCTTGATTGCTGCCCAGGCCGCAGCCACGCCGGAGCGCGAAGCGCTGTGCTTCGAGGACGAGCGCCTGAGCTATGCCGAACTCGACGCCCGCGCCGAGCAATTGGCGCGGCGCTTGGCTGGCGCTGGGGTCAAACCGGGCGACCGCGTCGGCCTGCTGCTGCAGCGCTCGACCGCGCTGGTGGTCGGCCTGCTCGCGACCTTGAAAGCCGGCGCTGCCTACGTGCCGCTGGACCCGCTGTACCCGCCCGAGCGCCTGGCCTACATGGCCGAAGATGCACAGCTCGCCTTGCTGCTGTGCGACGCCGAATCCGCGCCGCTGCTGAGCCACGCCAACACCTTGCGCATCGAAGCCGAGGCGCCTGAAGCCGCGCTCGACACCGCGCCACTGCCGGCCGATGCACTGGCCTACCTGATCTACACCTCGGGCAGCACCGGCCGGCCCAAGGGCGTGATGGTTCAGCACGCGAATGTCCTGCGCTTCTTCGCCGGCATGGATGAGGTGCTGGGCTCGCAGGCCGGCACCTGGCTGGCGGTGACCAGCATCAGCTTCGACATCTCGGTGCTGGAGCTGCTGTGGACGCTGGCCCGCGGCTACCGGGTCGTGCTGTATGCCGACGCCCGCCGCCAGCAGTCGCAGACCCGGCGCGCCGATGCGCAGGCAACGCCGATCGAGTTCGGCCTGTTCTTCTGGAACGTGGCGCGCGAGGAAGACCTGGGCAGCGGCGACAAGTACCGTCTGCTGCTCGACAGCGCGCGCTATGCCGATGCCAACGGCTTCACTGCGGTGTGGACGCCGGAGCGTCACTTCGCGGCGTTCGGCGGCCTGTATCCGAACCCGGCGATCACCTCGGCCGCGCTGGCGACCATCACCCACAAAGTCGCTCTGCGCGCCGGCAGCTGCGTGGTGCCGCTGCACCATCCGATCCGCATCGCCGAGGAATGGGCGATGGTCGACAACCTCAGCAATGGCCGCGTCGGCCTGTCGATCGCCGCTGGCTGGGCCGCGCCCGACTTCGCCCTGCGCCCGGAGAACCACGCCGAGGCCAAGCGGGTGATGTTCGAATCGGCCGCCCAGGTGCAGCGCCTGTGGCGCGGAGAAACCCTGATGTTCCCCGGCCCCAAGGGTGAGGTCGCGGTGCGCACCCTGCCGCGGCCGATCCAGCCCGAGCTGCCGATCTGGGTCACCACCGCCGGCAACCCGGAGACCTTCGCCGAGGCCGGTCGCATGGGCGCCAACGTGCTCACCCATCTGCTCGGGCAAACGGTGGAAGAAGTCAGCGCCAAGATTCAGTCCTACCGCCGCGCCTATCGCGAGGCCGGCCACAGCGGACGCGGCGTGGTCACCCTGATGCTGCACACCTTTGTGGGCGACAGCCTGCAGCAGGTCGAAGCCGCGGTACGCGGCCCGATGAAGGACTACCTGCGCAGCGCGATGGCTCTGGTCAAGGCGGCGGCCTGGCACTTCCCCACCTTCAAGCAGCAGCTGAGCGCCGAACAGGGCAAGAGCCTCGACGCCTTTTTTGCCGAGGCCAACGAGGCCGATCTGGATGCGCTGCTGGAGTTCGCCTTCCAGCGCTATTTCAACGAGAGCGGCCTGTTTGGTTCACCGACCGACGCATTGGCGATGGTCGAGCGTGCGGCCGCGGCCGACGTCGACGAGATCGCCTGCCTGATCGATTTCGGCATCGACACCGAGCTGGTGCTGGCGCATCTGCCGCGGCTCAACGAACTGCGCGCGCTCAGCGCCGAGCGCGGCATCAGCGCGTTCGGCCGCCGCACCGACTACAGCCTGCCCGCCCTGCTGGAGCGCGAGGGCGCAAGCCATCTGCAGTGCACGCCCTCGATGGCGGCGATGCTGGCCGAAGACCCGGCCTGCGCGGCCCAGCTCGGCCGCCTCGATCACCTGCTGCTGGGCGGCGAAGCGCTGTCGCCGGCACTGGCGCAGCGCCTGCGCGGCCTCGGCGTCAAACGCATCAGCAATGTCTACGGGCCAACCGAAACCACGGTGTGGTCGTCTGCCGGCGACGTCGATGCCGACACCCGCGCCAGCACCACGCCGATCGGCCGCCCGCTGGCCGGCCAGCGTCTGCACATCCTCGACCCACGCCAACAGCCGCTGCCGGCCGGCCTGGCCGGTGAGATCGTGATCGGCGGCGGCGGCGTCACCGTTGGCTACTGGCAGCGCCCGGAGCTTAGCGCCGAGCGTTTCCTACCCGATGGTTTCGTTCCGCTGAGTGCCAATGCGCACCTGTACCGCACCGGCGACCTCGGCCGCCTGCGCGAGGATGGCCGCTTCGAATGCCTGGGCCGGGTCGACCAGCAGATCAAGATCCGTGGCTACCGGGTCGAGCTGGGCGAGATCGAAGCGCGGCTGTGCGAGCTGCCCGGCATTCTGGAGGCCGCCGTGCTGCTGCGCGAAGACAGCCCCGGCGACCAACGCCTGGTCGGCTACGTGCGCGCGCCCGGCCTGTCCGACGCCGACCTGACCGAACGCTCGGCGCTGCTGGCGCAGTCCCTGCCGGAGTTCATGCGGCCCAGCCTGCTGATGCCATTGGCCGAGCTGCCGCGGACGCCCAACGGCAAGCTCGACCGCAAGGCCCTGCCCGCACCCGGCCTGCGTCGCCTCGCCACCCGCGCGCCGGTGGCGCCGGCCTCGGATATCGAACGTCGCGTGGCCGAGCTGTGGGCGCGCGCCCTGGGGCTGGAAAGCGTCGGCACCCGCGACAACTTCTTCGATCTCGGCGGCCATTCGCTGCTGGTGGTGCAGCTGCTGCGCGAGCTGCGCGAACGCTTCGACAAGCCGATCCAGATGACCGACCTGTTCCGCTACACGACCGTTGAATCACTGGCGCGCTTCCTCGGCGACGAAGGCCCGCAGGAAACCGCCGCCGACCGCGGCCGCGCCCGCGCCCAAGCAAGACAGGCGCTGCAGGCCAAGCGAAGAGGTGGAACTGAGATCGCCTGAAGCGGGTCGATCCCGCTGGGCTTCAGCCCGTCGGGATCGATCCAAAGCTGCAGCCCCGCGGCGCGATAGGCAGCACCCGCCGACTTCAACGCCGCGGTGACCGCCATTTCCAGCCTCAATGGGCCCGGTAGTGCTCCTGCATCGGATAACTCCGCGCATACGCAGCGAACGCCAGCGCCGCGAGCATCGCGAAGCCGGCGAAGAAGAACATCAGGAACGCGTTCTCGGTCCAGCCGCGCGCGGTGATCCACTCGATCACCGCCGGGTTGCGCACGCTGGCATTGGTCAGCAGCACCCACAGGCCACCGAAGGTGCTGGTCAGATACCAGAAGGCCATGATCACGCCCTTCATCGCCATCGGCGCCTGGCTGTAGGCGAACTCCAGCGCGGTCGCCGACACCAGCACTTCGCCAAGCGTCAGCAAGAGGTAGGGCACGGACTGCCAGGCGATCGACACTTCGGCCCCGCTGTCGATCCACAGCTGGATCACGCCGGCCGCAACCCACGATACGCCCGACAGCGCGATGCCCCATCCCATCCGGCGCAGCGTGGTGACCTGCACCCCCAGCCGTCGCAGCGCCGGGTACAGCACGATGTTGTTGAACGGAATCAGCAGCATCACCAGCAGCGGATTCAAGGCCTGCATCTGCGCGGCGTTCTGGATCAACCAGCTCGGCCACCACCAGGCCTCGTGCGGGATCAGCATCTGATTGCCCTGGATGATCCAGGTCGAGGCCTTCTGATCGAACAAGGACCAGAACGGCGTGACCAGGGCGAACACGATCAGGATGCGCAGCACCGCGCGTACGCCGTCGACCGCGGTATCCGGATGCAGGCCGCGGGCGCGCTCCAGCTGCAGCGATGCACCCCAGCCGGTGCCGGCGATCAGCGCGCCCAGGGCAAGGCAGGCGCAGATCACAAAGCCCCAGCCCTGCGGCAGCAGGCTTGTTCCGGTCGTCGCGCCGAGCGTCCACAGGCCCATGATCAGCAGCGCTGCCAGCGCGCCGATGGCGGCGACCAGGGTTCCGCCGCCATAACCACGGAGCAGGAGAGCCGACTTCACCACCTGCAGGAAGGAGTTCGGATCGGGACCGGAGGGCGGCACATTCACATAGCGCTTGCGGCCCGCCCAGAAGATCAGCGTGGCGATGAACATCAGCACGCCCGGAATACCGAAGGCCCAGGCTGGACCGAGATGGAGCAGGAACAGCGGCGCGAGCAATGAGGCGAAGAACGAGCCGAAATTGATGATCCAGTAGAAGGCGTCGAACACCACCTTGGCGCGGCTCTTGTTGCTCTGGTCGAACTGGTCGCCGCAGAAACTGACCACCAGCGGCTTGATGCCGCCGGAGCCCAGCGCGATCAGGAACAGGCCGGTGTAGAAGCCCGCCGCATGCGACTCGAACACAGCCAGGCAGGCGTGACCGGCGCAGTAGATCAGCGAGAACCACAGCACGGTGTTGTACTTGCCGAAGTAGCGGTCGGACAACCAGCCGCCCAGCAGCGGAAAGAAGTACACGCCGATCACGAAGCTGTGGAAGATGTCCTTCGCCGCGCCCTCGCGCGCCGAGCCTTCGGGCAGGTAGCCCAGCAGGACCGAGCCGATCAGAAAGGGCACCAGGATGTTGCGCATCCCGTAAAAGCTGAAGCGCTCGCAGGCCTCGTTGCCGATGATGTAGGGAATCTGTCGCGGCAATGCTGAAGCGCCGTCGGCGGCGACGGTCGGGGGCGGTGTCATGGGGCGAGGCCGAGTAAGGGTGCCGGCGATTGTCCATGGATCATGGATGGCATGCCAACCCGCGGTTTGACCCGCGCGGCGATCGTCTGGACTTGGCACAACGGCGGCGCTGCGCGGCCAGTCGAAGTGCGACAAGTGATCGCAGGAACCGCGTGCCGCCCCGCCGCGCAGGCTGTCACCGGGCGATAATGCCGGCAGCTCAGCAGAAGATCTGGATCACCGGTGGCGGACGAAAAAATTTCCTTGATCCAGTGGCTGGAAGCGGCCTTTCTCGGCCTGCTTCAAGGCTTGACCGAGTTTCTGCCGATTTCCTCAAGCGCGCATCTGCGCATCATCGGCCCACTGTTGCCCTCGGGCACTGATCCCGGCGCGGCGTTTACCGCCATCACCCAGATCGGCACCGAACTCGCCGTTTTGATCTACTTTCGCCACGACATCTGGCGGATCGCCAATGCCTGGCTGCGCTCGCTCGGCCGCCGGCAGGCCGCGCCCGATCACGATGCGCGGCTGGGTTGGCTGGTCATCTGGGGCAGCCTGCCCATCGCCGTACTGGGGCTGGTGTTCCAGGAGGCGATCGAAACCCATCTGCGCAATCTGTACATCACCGCGGTGATGCTGATCGTGTTCGGGCTGTTTCTCGGCGCGGCCGATCGTTTCGGATCGAAGCAGAAAGCGCTGACGGCGATGAGCTGGCGCGACGGCATCATCTTCGGCTTCGCGCAGGCGATGGCATTGATCCCGGGCGTCTCACGCTCCGGCGGCACGATCACCGCCGGGCTGCTCATGGGCTACAGCCGCGAAGCCGCTGCGCGCTATTCGTTTCTGCTTGCCATCCCCGCGGTATTCGCGTCGGGCTTCTATCAGGTTTACAAAAGCTGGGGCGTTGCCGGACCGATTGCCGCAGGCCCAACCATCCTGGCGACGGTGACCGCATTCTTCGTCGGCTACGGCGTCATCGTGGTGTTCCTGCGGATCGTCAGCAGCCAGGGCTACTGGCCCTTTGTCTGGTACAGGGTCGCACTCGGTGCTCTGATCCTCGGCCTGCTTCTCGCCGGCAAACTGCTGCCGCACTGAGCCGCAGAAACACACCCGACCGAACAGTTCCAAGGGTCCAACGCGGACGCCGACTCCACGCGCCCCGCGCCTGACAGCGTGGAAGCGCGCTCAGTCAGCCTCAGCCGCAGCCTGCCGCCCCTGCTCGCGGATCAGGGCTTCCTCCCGCGCATCGCGAATCGCCCATTCGATCGCATCGAGGTCGACTTCGGACTGGACTTCCTCGAACTCGCCGGTCAGCACCGATTCGGGCGTCAGCTCGCCACTCTGGAACAGGGCCCACATTTCTTCGGCGTAGCGGGTGAGCATCAGCTCGGGGGCGAAGCGGCCGAGGCTGATGCTGAGATTGTTCACGTCGCGACGCAGCAGGTCGCGGGCGGCGTTGTTGCCGGCGGCGTCCACCACCTGCGGGAAGTCGATCACCACCGGGCCCTGCGCATCGACCAACACGTTGTATTCCGACAGATCGCCGTGGATCAGCCCGCAGCAGAGCATGCGCACCACTTCACGGATCAGCCGCAGGTGGTAATCGCGGGCCACGTCGGGTTCCAGCTGCACCTCGCCCAGGCGCGGCGACGCGCCGCCGCTGGCGTCGGTGACCAGCTCCATCACCAGCACGCCGCCGTAGAAACCGTAGGGCTTGGGCACGCGCACGCCGGCCTCGAAGAAGCGGTACAGCGCGTCGACTTCAGCGCTCTTCCACGCGGCCTCGGCCTCGCGCTTGCCGAACTTGCTGGCCTTGCCCATCGCCCGCGACTCGCGGCTGCCACGGGCCTTGCGGCCTTCCTGGTACTGCACCCGGTTCTGGAAGCTGCGCTGCGCCATGTCCTTGTAGACCTTGGCGCAGCAAATCTCATCGCCACGCCGCACCACATAGACCGCCGCTTCCTTGCCGCTTTTCAGAGGCCGCAGCACGGCATCGATGATGCCGAGTTCCATCAGTTCCAGCAGGGGCGCAGGGGCTTTCATCCGGAGTCCGGCAGCGGGCGAGCCGAGCACCTTATCAGCCGGCGGCGCGCGGCGCATGCGGATAGGCGGACCTCTTCACGGGCGCGAAGTGGAGGCATTCAGTCTCGCTCGCCCGCCTTGTCGAGCCGCGTTGGCGCGGGTCGGCGATCAATACAGGCGTGTACGTATGTCGAGCGTGGTCAGCGCCAGCAGTCCCGGGGTGGCAGGGCTCCCAGGGCCGGCGGCCGGCATCTCGACGCCAGCACGGGCTCGCAGAAGCGCGGTGGACCACCACGGAGACAATCAATCGTTGGCAGCCGCCACACGGCTGCCTGGAACAGGCCAAGCGATCGTTGCCTGTCGTGAGACCTCGTACATCTCCAGCTCAAGCGTTCCAGATTTGGTGAGCTTCCATCGACGCTGATTCAGGATGGGACGCGCCAGCCGCGCCAGGGCCACATCGGAATCTTCGCCGCGCGCTTGCGCCTCACGCAGCTGGATCAGCAGCTGCCCCATCCGCAGCACCGCCAGATCGTCCATGCCGCGGGCCACGTAGCGGCTGTAGTCTGGCTGGGCAACCCGCGCCAAGGTGCAACCCACGGGATTGACGATGCACTGCAGGACAGGTGGATCTGCGGGCCATTGGCTGACGCGGGCGATCGCGGCAGGATCGTCCGACCGCACTTGTTCAAGCACGCCTTGATCGCAAGACCAGGCCAGCGCGCGAGCGTGCCACTGCACGCTCAGGCCCACGTCGAAAAGCGGGCTTGAAGGATCGCCGAGGTCGGCAGACCAGACATCGGCGCTCCCCTGCTCCACGGCCAGCAGCAGTGCGTGACGCATCCAGCGGTTCTCGGCCCCAGCGACGGCGCACATCGAGCCGACCTCGGGCTCGGGCGGCTGAGCCAGCAGCGCGCACTCCGTCGGAAGAGGAGCCTGCAGCGGATACTCAGCGAGCAGCTCTCCCACCAGGCGCAGGCTCGCGCGCAGCAGGCTTGACTTGATCATGCGGGCGATCAGGTGCGCACTGTGGCCGGCAAAACGCCGCGCTGTCGCGACCTCTCGGCAGGCCAGGCTCAATCCTTGTACGGGGCTCTGCTCGCGAAAGGTCCTGGCGGCGATTGCGAGCGCAATGCGAGTTGTATGACTGCGCTGTGTAGCGGCACTCGCAAAGCTCGCGAAATGCAGCGCATCGTCTGCGCGCAGATGTCCAAAACCATGCACGGCCTCGATACGCTCGCGCAGCCCGCCGGCCTGCTCCAGCCGCTGCCAAGCCTCGGGTTCGATCTCTGACAAGCCCGAGAGGCAAGCATCCTCGGCGCGCACGCATTGGAGTTGTGGCTGGTCTTCAAGCGCCCAGCGCGGGAAGCGCCCTTCTGCACTGCTGACGTACTCCGGCGCCGGCACCGAGCCCGCAGGCGCTGCCGCAGTAGCGTTGGCCTGCTCGATCGTGCGCTCGCGATCATCGGCAAACACGGCAGCGCGCTGCGCCTCTGGCAGATCCCATTCAATCAGCCACAGGTGCTCGAACGCGTTGGCCCCGGGTGCTGGCGGCGGGGCCTGCCAAGCGGCGATCACACGCGCCAGCTCGTCGTCCGGCGCGGCCCGTCGAACCGCCCACGCCGTGAGCAACAGCAGGGCCACAACCAGCACCAGCACGACGGCCATTCGCAACGGCCAGTTGGCTTGGCGAGGCGCTGCGGGCGTAGGCTCCGGGGTGGACATCCTGCGAGTTGTCATGGTGCGGGCGCTCCTGCTGGCACGGACGCATTCGTCGCCGCCAATACGTAGAGTGCGGTTGCAGGCTCGATTCCGCTGGGTTCAGTCGCCTGCGTGGCCTCTCCGTCGCTGAGAGCTTCCGGCGGCGCGGGCTGCGGTGGCGACAGCAGCAGCGCTACGGCCAGCGCAATCATCGAAACCAGTCCAAGCCCAATGGCCAACCGCGAGTATCCCGATCGAAGCCTCATGAACGCCTCATGGCAAAACGCAAAGATGGGCGAGTGTAGCGAGCGCACTACGGCCGCCGCCCCGTCGCGCCGGGCTTGTCACGCCGCCTCGCCTGCCGCAGTCTCCTCGCGTTCGATCACTCACCGGGCCCGCGCCATGGATACCGTGTCATTCCGTTTCGATGCCCACGGCGGCTTTGCCGAGGTGATGGGCCTGGCCAAGCTCGATGATCTCGGTCTGGAGCTGCAGTTCTCCACCCGCGATGCCGTGTTCGGAGTGGTGAAGACCGGCCAGCGCAGCCTGCGGGTGCCGCTGGAGGTATTGATGAGCGTGCGCTACCGCGCCGGCTTTCTGTGGCTGATGCCGGTGATCGAGCTGCGGGTGAACGACCTCAAGGTGCTGGACGGCCTGCCGGAATCCGAAGAAGGCAGGGTGCGGATGCGGATCAAGTGGCGCGATCGCCAGGACGCCCGCGATTTCGTCAAGGAACTCGAAATGCTGCGCTCGCATGTGCGTATCCAGCAGCTCGACCGCAGCCTGGATCGATTGTCGTCGCAGCTGCCCCCGCGCAGCAGCGAAGCGGCGCCACTACCGCCGGCGCCGCCGCTCGCCGTACCACCGACTGCCCCCGCGGCGACAACGCCGCAGCCGCGGCCTTCGCAATCCGAGTCGTGAGGGCGCAGACCTGCCATAGAATGCGCGCCGCCTTCCGCTGCCCTGCCCTGCCATGACCCAACTTCGCGAGCTGCTCGACAAGAATCGCCAGTGGGCCGAAACCGTACGCGCCGAGGACCCCGAGTTCTTCAAGCGGTTGTCGCGCCAGCAGGCGCCCAAGTATCTGTGGATCGGCTGCTCGGACTCGCGCGTGCCGGCCAACCAGGTCACCGGGCTGATGCCGGGTGAGGTGTTCGTCCATCGCAACATCGCCAATGTGGTGGTGCATACCGATCTGAACTGCCTGTCGACGATCCAGTTCGCGGTCGATGTGCTCAAGGTCGAGCACATCATCGTCTGCGGCCACTACGGCTGTTCCGGCGTGCACGCGGCGATGGCGAAAACGCGGGTCGGGCTGGCCGACTACTGGCTGCGCCATGTCGGCGATGTCGCCCATCGACACAGCGCGATCCTCGATTCGACCGAGCTTGAGTCACTACGCCACGCGCGCCTGTGCGAGCTCAATGCGATCGAACAGGTCGCCAATGTCTGCCAGACCACCATCGTCCTCGATGCCTGGAGCCGTGGCCAGGCGCTGTCCGTTCACGCCTGGATCTACGGCCTGCTGGACGGCCGCATCCGCGAGCTGGGCTTCGGTGTCGACGGCCCGGACGATCTCGAACCCGCCTATCAGGCCGCGATCGAATCGATCCGTAGCGGTGGCCGTATGGACGGCAGCGGCAAACTCACGCTGGCGAAGTAGGCGCGTTGCGCGTATCCGCAGCGCGCGCCGAGTTTCAGCGCAGCACTTCCAGGTAGTCGGTGTCTTCGCCCAGCCAGGTCAGCGGGCCCTCGCCGCCTTCGCCGTAGCGCACCAGCAATCCCGCCGGCCCGCCGGCCTGGAAGTACGACAAGCGCAGGCGATGCTCGCCCTCCTCCAGCAGCACGCGGCAGCTTTGCCCGGCCAGAGCCCGATGACCGACAAAGGCGCACACGCGGCGATCGTCGATCTCCAGCGCGAAGCCATCGTCGCTCTGCACTTCGAAGCGCAGGCTGGCCGCGCGCCGCATGCGCAGGCGCAGTTCGGCATCGATGAAGAACTGCTCGCCGTAGCCGATCTGGCCGAGCTGCGGGTGGCGCAGCTGGCCGTTGCTGGCCAGGTCAAAGCGATCGATCCACAGCTGCTGGCGCGAGTCGATTTCGCGCGGCTGGTCCAGGGTGTTGATCGGCACCGCATTGCGGCTGATCTCAAGCAGGATCACCGCCGGCACCTGCGCCGGCCGCATCGACACCCACAGCGTGATCGCAAGCGCCACCAGCAGCAGGCTCAGCAGCCACTCCGACACCCGGCTGCGGCTCATCGGATCGGCTCCAGCTTCCACACCGACATCCACTGCCGTTGCTCGACCGCCTGTTCGGTGAGCGGCTGGTTATAGGTGAACGGCGCGAACCAGAAGAAGCCGGCCAACACCAGGCCAACGATGCCGACCAGATTGAGGCGCGTATGCAGGCGCCCGGCGGCCAGGCCTTCGCGGAACAGGTAGGTGAACACCAGGGCCAGATTGACGATGCCGAACACCAGCGGCAGCAGGTAGTGGTAGAGGTACATCACCCGATCGATCTGCAGGATCGCCAGCATGTAGCCGAGGTAGAGGCTGCTCATCAGCAGGATCCACAGGAACAGGCGACGGTCGTGCACGGGGGCGCCGTAGATCAGCCGCGCCACCACCAGGCTGCCGGACAGCACCAGCCCGAGCAGCACCGGCAACCACACCAGCGGGTTGCCAAGCAGGTAGGTGTAGCTGACTTCGGCCACGCCGTTCTCGACCGTCTTGTTCCAGTGGTAGTTGATCGTCTTGCCGCCGAGCACCCAGTGCAGCGGCGGGCTGCCGTTCTCGCCGGGCTTGCAGACATCCAGACGCGGAACACCTTCGGAATACTCGGCGATGTAGCGCAGATGATCGCGGATGCCCACGGCCCAGGTGCTCGGCGCAGCGCCGTGGCCGAGTGCAAGTGCGCCGAGAAATTCGGGCGAAGCCTTGTAGGTGCGACCGTCGATCACGCGTTCGGACAGGCTGATCTGCAGTGCGAACACGCCGCCGAAGATCAGCAGCAGCGCCAGGGTCGTCGCGCTGCCCGCCAGCAGCGCGCGCTTTGCGACCGGCCGCCACAGCCGCTCGCGCAGCTGCGGCCAGCACTCCACCAGCAGCAGGGCTGGCGGCACCAGCAGCAGCACGCCCGCGTTCAACTTCACCGCCAGCGCCAGACCGATCAGCAGGCCGAGGCCGAGGTAATGCCACAGCCGGATCCGCCCGCCGGGCGCCAGCGCACGCGCCAGCAGGTACAGCGTCGCCAGCGCAAACAGGATCTGCATGCCCTCCAGCATCGCCGCCCGCGTGTGCACCACCAGGGCGTTGTCGAACACGAACAGGCAGGTAAACGCCAAGGCCACCGCACGGCTGCCGGTCGCCAGCCGCAGCAGCCCGAACAGCAAGGGCGCGGCGAGGATCATCGACAGCACCGAGGCCAGACGCACGCCGACAAAACTGAAGTCCGGCGGCAGATCGGACTGGGCCAGATGGTCGTGCTGCAGCAAGGGCGTTGGATCGATGCCGGCATTGGCGCCGGTCGCCCACTCCCCCAGGGCGATCAGCATCTTGCCCAGCGGCGGATGGGTTTCCATGTACATCACGCCTTCCAGCTGCTTGTAGGCCGAGGCGACGTGATAGTTCTCGTCCCAGAACAGTGACTGCGGCTCCCAGTAGCGCCAACCAAAACTGGCTGTAGCGATCAGCAGCACCAGCAGCGGCGGCAGCCAGCTCAGCGCCAACGGCCGCAGGCGCTGCAGCGCGGTACGCGTTGGGGCATTGCCTGCCGGCTCAGCGCCGGAGCGATCAGTCGAGTCAGCGTGGCTGCCGGCCGCGCGGCCGACCGGCGAATCAACAGGCGCCTGCGCGCCGGGGGCATCGGGCTCCACCGTGTCACTCTCCCTCTGGGCTGAGCCCGTGATGTTCTTGGCGGCAACATTCTGCATCATCGGTGTGGCCGCCGGCACCGCCACCAGCAACCGCCAGCAACGCCCCTGGAATGCTTGCCGGCGCGGCTGAACAGGCTTCGCTGCAGTGCACATTGACACCGGTGCCATTGGAGAATCAACTTGCGCCGCACGTTGCGCCAAGGGAGGACGCATCCAGCCGGATGCGTTTGCACAACGCGATGAACAGCGCGGAAAAACCGCGCACGACCGGCCTGCAGCCGGTCTTCTTTGGGTTGCGCCCTGACGGCGCAGCCACGGCCATCGAACCTCCGGGCACCGAGCGGACTGCAAGCGCAGGACGCCGAGTGCCCATCGTGTCGTCCAATCAGATGACACCGGTATCACGATGGCCGCCGGACGCGCGGCTTCATGTTGGCGCAGGCATCAAGGAACGATGCCAACAACCGCGCCTGTCCGCCCGTGGAGCACCCCCATGAGCCGCGCTTCAAATCCGAACACCCGTCGCTTCCTGCCCCGACTGTCCCCGATCAGTCTGCTGCCATGCCTGGCCGCCCTCCTGTTCGGCCCGAGCCTTGCCAGCGCGCAGGCCAACCTGCCCTTCTTCGAAGATTTCGATAGCGCCACTACGGCGAGCTTGCGCACGCCGGAATACCGCGCGCTGCCGGGCATCACGCCGCCCACCCAGATGTTCCACAGCCTTGCCGGCACCGTCGCAGTTGCCGATGGTGCAGTGTCATTGACCGGTGCGCGTTTGAGCATCGGCAACACCACGCCCACCGTGACCACCGCCGCCGGCAGCGCCTTCAGCGGCATCTTCGATCTGTCCACCACCTGGACCGTGTCGATGTGCGTGCGCTCGGCCACCCTGACCGATCCTGCGGTGCAGAAAAAATTCCAGGTCTACGTCGACAACAACAGCACCGGCCAGGCCAATTCGCCGCTCGGTGGCGCCTCGCGCCTGCTCAACCTCGACATCGGCACGCTGGCGGCCAATACGGTGGTCAGCGTCAGTGCCAGCATCGGCTCGGCGACCTCATTCATCGCGCTGCGCGCCGAGTCCGGTGGCAGTGTGGCGATCGACAATCTGACCATCAGCGCCGGTGGTGCGGGCACGGCCCAGCTGGCAACCTGCAGCGGTGGAAGCTCCTCAAGCTCTTCGAGCAGCTCGTCGAGCTCTTCCAGCAGCGAGTCGAGTTCGTCGTCGAGCGAGTCCAGCTCCTCGTCGAGCCAATCGAGTTCTTCATCCAGCGAGTCGAGCTCGTCTTCGAGTGAGTCGAGTTCCTCGTCAAGCGAGTCGAGCTCATCTTCGAGTTCCTCCTCCAGCAGCAGCGGCAACACGCTGTTCCTTGAGAACTTCGACCTTGCCAGCAGCAGCACCCTGCTGACCGCCGGCTATCGCAGCCTGCCGGGCCTGCCCGGATCACCGATGTACTTCAGCAGCGCCACCTCGCGCACCCGCGTCGTCGACGGCGCACTCGGGCTGATGGGGGCGGTGCTCAGCGTCGGCAACACCACACCCACCACGGCCACCCTCGGCACCAATACCAGCAGCAGCGGCGTGTTCGACCTCAGCCGGCAGTACACGGTGTCGTTCTGCTACGTCGGCCGCAGCGGCACGGATGCCACCCGGCGCCTGCAGTTCCAGGTCGACAACAACACCAGCGGCGCGGCGAACTCGATGCACGGCGTCAACTCGCGGATCTACAACGCGGTGGTCGGCGATCTAACGCCCGGTCAGGTCTACAGCGTGACCTCGACAGTCGGCACGCCCAACTCGTTCTTCGTTGTGCGGATGGAGAACAACGAGGAGGCGCTGATCGACAACCTCAGCATCGACTACGGCCCCACCGGCAGCGCCACCTGTCCGCCGCCGGGCAGTTCGAGCTCAAGTTCCAGTTCAAGTTCAAGTTCGAGCTCAAGCAGCAGCTCGTCAAGCTCCAGCAGCTCCTCGTCCTCGTCGTCCTCCGGCGCCGGCCCGGGCACACTCAGCTGCACCCAGGCCAATACCGTGCCCGGCTTCGCTTCGATGGACAGCGGCACCACCGGCGGTGCCGGTGGGCGGGTGGCAACGGTCAACAGCGGCACCGCGCTCACGGCCGAGCTGCTGACCCAGGTCGGCAACCCGCAGCCGCTGACCATCTTCATCGACGGCACCATCAGCCCGGCCAACAGCGGCAGCGTCACCAAGTTCGAGGTGAAGGACATGAACAATGTCTCGATCATTGGCCTGCCCGGCGCGCTGTTCGACGGCATCGGCATCAAGGTCTGGCGCGCCAACAACATCATCATCCGCAACCTGACCATGCGCTACGTCAACATCGGCGACAAGGATCAGATCAGTCTGGAAGGCCCGGCCAGCAATATCTGGATCGACCACAACGAGTTCTACAACTCGCTGGATGTCGATATCGATTTCTACGATGAGCTGGTCAGCGGCAAGGGTGCGGTCAACAACGTCACCTTGTCCTACAACTACCTGCACGACAGCTGGAAGACCTCGCTGTGGGGTTCATCCGACACCGACAGCGCCAACCGCCGCATCAGCTTCATCGCCAACCGATGGTCGAACGTCAACTCGCGGCTGCCGCTGTTCCGCTTCGGCGAAGGTCATGTGCTGAACAACTACTACCACGGGGTGCGCGCCACCGCGATCAACTCGCGCATGGGCGCTCGGATCCGCATCGACGGCACCCATTTCGAGGATTCGACCAATGTGGTTGTGTCGCAGGACAGCAGCCAGATCGGCTTCTGGGACACCAATGGCGACAACCTTTTCCAGAATGTCACCTGGACCGTGCTGCCGACCAACTGCGACAACAATCCCTGCTCCTGGGGCAATACCCCCGGCACGGTGCAGAACGACGGGCAGATCGCCTCCACCGTCAGCTACACGCCGCCCTATGCCTACACCGCCTTGCCGGCGGATCAGGTCAAACCGCATGTGCTGGCCAACACCGGCGTCGGCCGTATCGACACCTGCTTGAACTTTCCCGGCAGCTCGTCGAGCTCCAGCAGCACTTCGTCAAGCTCGTCGTCGAGCAGCTCGGTGCCCAACCCCGTTGCGGTGATCTTTGTCAGCAGCTTCGAGGGCGGCGAAAGCGCTGGCAGCAGTTCGAGCAGCAGCAACAGTTCGAGTTCGAGCTCAAGCGCTGGCGGCGGCGAACCCATCGACGCGCGCCTGCTGCCGGTGGGCCAACCGATGCCCGCCAACATGGGCCAGCGCAGCTATGCGGCGCCGGTCGACAACCTCGGTTTTGTGGCCACCCCGCCGCTGCCGGTGCATGTGAACCACTACCAGAACCTGCCGGCGGATCCGACCGGTGGCGTGCTCAGCTTCGAGCGCGAACGGGCGCCGCGAATCGGCTGGGGCGGCTGGAGCGAGTACGGCCCGGTGTTCATCAGCGGCGGCTCGGCAGCCACGCCGGAGCACGTCTACACCGTGCGCACCAAGGAGGAATTGCTGAGCGCGTTGAGCACGGCCGGCAATACGCCGAAGATCATCCGCGTGGTCGGGGTGATCGACTTCCGCTTCACCAACGGTGTCTACGAGGAATACACCAGCTACGCCGATCAGCGCGTCGGCGGCACCCTGGTGATCCCGTCGAACACTACCCTGGTCGGGATCAACGATGCGCAAGGCCGACCCGCGCGCTTTGCCGGCACGCAGATCTCGATCGGCCGCGAGTTCGCTCCGCCACATGCCAATACACCCGCCGTGCCTGAGCCGCAGAACAACTTTCAGGCCTGGGTGAATGCGGGCCGCGATGCCGAAGAGTATCCGGCCTGGACGCGCAATGTGATCGTGCGCAATCTCGAGATCGAAACGCCGTGGGATGTGAACCCGGGCTCGGCCGACGCCGAGTACGACGGCATCGTGGTGGCCTGGGCGCAGCAGGTGTGGATCGACCACGTCACCATCGGCCCCGGCCAGTACGACGGCGTGTATACCGCGACCCGCCGCGATGGCGCGCTTGATGTGGTTCGGGCCTCGAACTTCGTCACCATCAGCAACAGCCGGTTCTACTCCAACGACAAGACCAACCTGATCGGCAACGGCGACAACGGCCGCCGCTGGAGCGACGCCGGCCGGCTGAAGGTCACCATGACCGGCAACCACTGGCAGTACAACCAGGCGCGCATGCCGCGCGTCCGCTACGGCCGCGTGCACCTGTACAACAACTTCTACGAGGGCAGCATCGCCTCGGTGCCAAACCGGAAATGGGGCAACGGCATGGCGGTCGCCTACGAAGGCGACGTTCTGGCCCAAAGCAACTTCTTCCACGTGCTGGGGCTGAAGATCAATGCCAACAACGAGATCTGCGGCAAGCTGGTCCACCACCACGGCAGCGCCACCGGCTTCCGCGGCGAGAATCTGTGGTTTGGTAGCGACGACGTCACCGCCCTGGTGCCGCTGCAGGTCGACACCCATCTGGCCGGCTGCAGCGGCCTGCCAATCAGCAGCTGGCAGCCACCCTACAGCTACACGCCGGTGAGCGATCCGGTTCAATTGGGCAACACCATCCCGTCGAGCGCGGGCGCGGGGCGCTTGCAGTAGGTTCGGGATTCGGGATTCGGGATTCGGGGAGCGATGCTCCCCGGTTCTCGATCAGGGTGTGGTCAGTCGCAGCGAGAGTACCGGTCGCACGGAGCACATCGGTGCCATACCTCGATCAGCCAGTGATGCACCACGTCCGCCAGCGATCTGGCGCGCCGGTCGCGGTATGAGCCTCGTACCGCCACCGACAGCCCTTACGCTTCGACCTCGACGCGATAGACCTGCGCGAAACCTTGCAGCAGCTCCGCGGCAATCAGGCTGTGGGTCGCCGCATGCAGGTCGAACAAAGTGCGCCGAGCACGCGCCAAGCAGGCGAGCTCGATGGCGCGCACGTCAATCAGGCAGGTGCTGGGCTTGGTGATCCCGCGGCCGCATAAAGTCACCGATTGCCCGCAAATCGCCATCTGGACGCGCGAGCATTCGGCGCTGCGCGAACGACCCGAGCGCGCGGACGCACATTGACCACCTCCGCTGCTTCAGGCAGCGCTGTTCAAAAGGGCATGGCATGCTTCAACGCTCTTCAACCTTCATGCCCCGAGTGTCGCTGCCGCGCCACTTTCCCTGGGGCACGCTGCTGCTCTGTACAGCAACGGCCGCAGTCAGCGTTTACGTGGCCGTCGACATCGCTGGAACGTGGTTCGGCAGAGTCAGAATCGTCGAACTTGAAGACTACGGCGTGCGGCTACACCACCTCATCGACTTCGAACCATGGAGGCTGGTCACCGCATAGCTCGTGCACGTCAAGCAAATGCACATGCTGCTGAACGTGCTGTGCATGCTCCTCTTGGGAATTGGTATTGAACGTCACATCGGCTTCGCCCGCATGCTTCTCCTCTGGCTCGTGCCCGGGTGCATCGCGACGCTCGTCAGCACTGGATTCGTGGAGCAACCGTGGAACCTCGGCACAGGTGCCTCGCAGGCAGTCATGGCGATCGCGGGGTGCGGAGTGTCATTGGCCGTCTCAGGCGCGGACCGCACGAAGTTTCTGCTGTTCTCGCTTGCATTCGCCATCATCGCGGCGTTCTCGCTCGATCTGATCTATGCCGGCTATCCGAAACCTGGACACGTCACAGGGCTGCTGCTGGGGGCGCTGATGACAAGCGCGTTTCTGATGAAAACGCGTCGCGGCATCCCGACCGACAACAGACCGGGCCGTACGCGATCCGCAGAGTAAGCCGCCGCCGGCAACACTCTGTCGGCGACTTCGGGCGTGATCACGATCGTGATCCAACGTCGGGGGCAGCCGCGTGAGCCCATCCGTCAGCCTCGCAGCGGATCGTGGCTCGTCGCGTCCCGGTGGCTGCGGCCGCGGCCCGCCAGTGTGTGCTGTATGCGCCGCGCTGCAGAGGCCGCCTTCACCGCCCCTGCATCCACCCCGCGAAATGCTCTTCGGCATGACCAAGTTCATGCCGCTGCTGGTCCTGCTGCTAAGTGTCAACGCGATCGCCGCCACGAGCTGGCTCGACAGCCAGCAGTGGCAGCGGCGCCTGATCATCGTCACCGCTCTGGACGAGCACGCCTGGGTTCGACTCGAGCACAGCTTGAGCGAAGCTCAGGCTGCATTGCGCGAGCGCAGGCTCAGCGTGTGGCAGTTGCAGGGTGATCGCTTGCGCTGGTCGGGCGGAGCGGAGGCGTTGATGCCGGCGGTGGCAGGCTCAGACGCGGCAGGCGCCGTGCGCGATCTACTCGGCGAACGCGCGCATGCACCGGGGCTGCATCTGATCGGGCTCGATGGTGGGCTGAAAGCCTCGCGTACGACTCCGGAGCAGCTGTCGGAACTGCTGGACGTGGTGGACTCGATGCCGATGCGGTTGCGCGAAGGCCGGCGCGAAGCGATGCCTTGGTGAGGTTTTCTCTTGCGCGATGGAACCCACGTCCGCCGAAACGACCGTGCAACCGACGGGCAGTTGCAGCCCGACCGCAGTTGCAATGAGGCCCGCGGCATGCAAGTAAGGCGAGTCTTCTGCATAGGCTTGCGGGCTCACGCGAAGCCGTCAGCGAAGATTTCGGGAGGCAGCGGAGACTCCGCGGCCTCGAAGCCCGACGCTGCGCTGGGGCAAATGTGGCGGGTGAGGGCCTGCGAACCCTCTCCCCCGACCCCTCTCCCACAGGAGAGGGGAGCACATCCCGCATTCCCCCTACCCCGCGATCCACGCTCCAGGCCCCTCTCCCCGTGGGAGAGGGGTTGGGGAGAGGGGCCGATCGAAGCACACGCTCACGCCTCACTCCGCGATCCACGCTTCAAGCCCCTCGCCCCACAAGAGAGGGGTTGGGGTGAGGGGCCGACCGAGGCACACGCTCACGCCTCACTCCGCGATCCACGCTCCAAGCCCCTCTCCCCGTGGGAGAGGGGTTGGGGAGAGGGTTCGGGCGGAGCGCAGACAAGAACCTCGCCGCGGCCACCAAACCACATCGTCGACAGTCGTATCCAACGCGAGCAGCGCCACCGCAGCCTATCCCGCAGGCACCGCATAGCGCGGCGGAGCGTTTCGATGCGTGGCGACTCAGAGCCAAGTTGCGTAGACCGACAGACCATGCGGGCTTCGCAGCAAGCCGCGCCGCAGCACCGGACAAGGTCACGCCAGAGCTACCTCAAACGCTGCCCCGCCGAGCTGGCCTCGACCAGCTTGGCGAGCCGCGCGGCGCGGGTCTCGGGCTTCTTGGCGGTGGTGATCCAGTGCAGCACCACCTTGCGATAGCTGGGCGGCGTGCGCTCGAAGACGGCCCAGGCCACCGGATCGCGCTGGAACGCAGCCAGCTCCAAGCTCGACAGCTCGGCGCTGTCCTCGCGCTCATACGCATACACGCCCGAGCGCGCCTCGCTGCGCAGCGCAAACGCGCGCGCACCGACCGGCTGCATGCGCCCCTCGGCTTCGAGCTGGGCGAACTTGGCGATATTCACCGCGCTCCAGATCGACTGCGGTTTGCGCGGGGTGAATCGGATCGAGTACGTCGCATCGTCGATGCGCCGGCGCACTCCGTCGATCCAGCCGACGCACAGCGCCTCGTCGACCGATTCCGACCACGACATGCAGGGCATACCGCTGCCGACCTTGTGGAAACCGACCAGCAACTCTGCCGCCGAATCGGCGTGGGCCGCGAGCCACCGCCGGAAGGCCAGCGCATTCGCGAAAAAGGTCGGTGTGCTCATGGGCATGTACTCGAATTCAGGAAGGCTTGACAGCGCAAGCGCGGCCCCGGCAAGCAGGCCGATTCGTACGTCGGTTGTCACCGCGAATCGCCGCTCGGCGCCGCGCGGAACTCCAGTGGGATTCTCACCGGCGACCGCGCCCGCGCACCACCCCTCAGGAAGCACGACGCCGCTACACTGCCGCCCCAATCTCGCCCCGATGCACGCCCACAGCCGCCCCACCGGAACTCCATCCGCATGCTCCCAGAACAATTCGTGGCGCGGATCGAAGCGCGCGATCCCAGCGTCGCCGAGGACATCACCGATGCCCACATCGGCCAGTTCGACGCCCGCAATCGCAGCCTGTTCGATATCGCCCTGCTCAGCGATCACCGCGAGGTCGTCACCGCGCTGGCCGCGCGCAAGGCAGGCCACGCGGTCGCCGCGCAGCCGCGCGATGAGCTCAAGCCCGCGCTGCGGCACCTGCTGGCCTCGCTGGATCCACGTCGCGGCATCGCCAAACTGGAGGCCGACCTGCGCCGCAGCTTCGGCGACGACCTCGGCCTGCAGCGCACACCGCTGCTGCAGGCCTGTCGCCTCGGCCATGCCTTCGCGATCGAACAGCTGCTGCAGGCTGGCGCGAAACCGGGCAGCAAGGACCTGCTGGGCCTGAGCGAAGCCGAGCTGTGTCTGGACGCGGGCGGCCTGCCCCTGCTCGACACGCTGGTGAGCCTCTGCGTTCGCCACAAACGCAAGCTCGTGCTGTCCGAGGGCCTGATCGAGCGCCTGCTCGGCCAGCCGGAAGCCCTGCAGACCTTGGCCGCACAGGCCGAGCTCAGCGCCGGCGCGAAACGGCTGCTGATGTGCCTGAATTGCGCGCGCCTCGACACCGATCGCGCTGCCGCGATGCTGGACGCCGGCTTCGATCCGAACGCCGCCCTGCACAAGCAGGCCCACGCGCTGTTCGAGGCCTGCACATCGAGCCTGCTGCTGCAGCATGGACTGGCCGACTGGCTGCCGCTGGCCTGGCGACTTGCCCGTCGCCGAGGCGCACCGGGCACGCATGCGATCGTGATCGATCCAAACAATGGCACGGACGTCGCCACGCAGATGGCGGCGGCCCGCGCTGAAGTCCGCGCCCGACAGGCGCAGCTGGACGCATTTGATCTCGACGCGCACACGATGGCGGCGCAGACCGCAAAACGTCTGCAGCTGATCGCCGTGCTGTTCAAAGCCGGGCTGGACCCCGCCCTGGTGCGCAAGAAGGCGCCGGACTTCTGGGTGCGCGACCTGCTCGGCCTGCAGCAGCCCGAGTTGATCCAGGCCCTGCTGGCCCACGGCGTCAACCTGGAGCCACAGGACTACGAGCGCGATTCCATCCCCGCCGAGCAGCTGGCCTAGTTGGACGCCCGCGCGCTGCCGGCGAGCGCGGACGATGACGGCTTCTTGCGCGTGCGCGATTCGGCCTCGCAGTGGGAACTGACCGGCGAGACCAGCCTGCTGGCCACTGCCCTGCCCGCGCAGCCGCTGCCCGGGCAGAGCTTCATCGCCCGCATCAGCGTCTGCAATGTGTACGGCCCGATCGACGAGTGCCAGGTGTGCGTGCGCGCAAGCGACGACGCCGACTGGCAGGCGATGCAGCTGCGCGAGGAACTGATCGACGCCGAAGGCGAGCTGCGTCGACGCGCGCCCGGTGAGACGCCCGCTGGCGAAGCACCGTGGTCAGCCACCTTCGAACTTGAATGCACGCGCGCTGCCGACCGGCGCGCCCTGCAGATCCGAGTCCAGGCCGCCAGCGCAGGCCTTGATCAGATCCTGACGGACTGGACGCTGCGCTGAGCGCGCAGCCGCGCGTTCACCAAGCATCTGAGGCGAACGCGGGCACTGACACCGCAGCCGTATAGAGCGAAGCTTGCTCCGCTGGTGTAGCGACGCCTCCGGATGTTCTCGCCCGCCGGAAGAATGCGGCCGAGCAAGTTCGGCTCTTCGTGCCTTCGAGATGCAGCCGAGCAAGCTCGGCTCTACCGAACCGCCACGAGCCATCACAAGCGTGAGTTCCGCCGCGCTGGTCTTCAGCCTCGGCGGTTCACGGCTGCTCGCGGTGTCGCGGCAGCGATGCGCAGCGGTGCATTCATCCGCGGGGGCTACTATGCAGCCTGCTTCCCATCCAACACCGGAGACTCCATGCCCCAGATCACCGCCGAGCCGGGCGAACGCGCCACGCTGCGCCACGACGCCCAGCAGCGGTTGAACGCTGGCAACGCGCCGTCGACCCGCGGCTGGGGCGTCAGTGTCGAGGCCCTCACCCTGCTGCACCGGCTCGCCAGCACGCCTGCCAGCGCCGCCGATGCATTGCAGCTGCTGCATGAGCTGCAGGTCCACCAGGTCGAGCTGGATCTGCAGCAGGCTCAACTCGAAGCCAGCGAAAACGAACTGACCGAGGGGCTGGCCCACTACCGCATGCTGTACGAGCTGGCGCCGATCGCCTACTTCGTGCTCAACCCCAGCGGTGAGATCGAAGAGTGCAATCGGGCCGGCGCCGCCTTGCTGGAGGCTCCCGGTGAAGAAGTCAGTGGTCGCCATTTCGGCGCCTTCCTGTCGGCGGAAGGACGGCTGCGGCTCGCCCAGCTGCTGGACACGCTGCCGCGCGGCGGCGCGACCAGCCCGCCGTGCAGCGTTCAACCTGCGAATACCGTGGACGACAGCCACCGCTGGAAGATCACGGTCAGCACGGTGCCGGCCAGCGAGGCCCTTCTGCTGGTGGCGACCCAGGGCTCAGTCTCGCCGGTCAGCTGATGCCAGCTTCCGGCCCGGCTACGCCCGGCGCGCTCGCTGAAGCGCCAGTGCTTGGCGATGTATTGCCAGCGCGGGTTCGGGTGGTTGGCATCGGTGCCTCCGCGGGCGGTTTGCAGGCGCTGGAGCTGTTTCTCGCGGCAGTGCCCGCCGACAGCGGGCTGGCCTTCATCGTTGTGCAGCATCTCGATCCGACCCAGAAGGCGCTGCTGCCGGAGTTGCTGCAGCGGATCACCCCGATGCCGGTGCGCGAGGCAGCCGACCGCATGCGCATCGCTGCCGACTGCGTCTACGTGATCCCGCCCAACACCGAGCTCAGCCTGGCCGGCGCGTCGCTGAAGCTGGCGCCACCGGCCGAACCGCGCGGGCTGCGGCTGCCGGTCAATGTGCTGTTCTCCTCGCTGGCCAGCGTGCAGGGTGAGCAGGCGGTGGCGGTGGTGCTGTCTGGCATGGGCTCGGATGGCACCTTGGGCATGCAGGCGATCAAGGCCGTGGGCGGGCTGACGGCCGCACAGGAGCCCGCCAGCGCGCAGTTCGATTCGATGCCGAGCAGCGCCATCGCCGCGGGCTGCGCCGATATCGTTGCGCCGCCCGAAGAACTGCCGAGCCGCATTCTCGCCGTCCTCATGCACGCGTCGACGCCACGGCGCAGCCCGAAAGCGGAAACACCGGCCAGCCCGGAAGCGGCGCCGTTCAAGCAGATCATCGAACTGCTGCGCCAGCGAACCCGCCACGACTTCACCCTGTACAAAGTCAGCACCCTGCAGCGACGCATCGAACGGCGCATGGCGATCCACGCCATCGACTCGGTGGACGCCTACGCAGAGTTCCTGGAAAGCAATGCGCAGGAAACCGACCTGCTGTTCAAGGAACTGCTGATCGGCGTCACCAGCTTCTTTCGCGATGCCCCGGTCTGGGAGTACCTGGCGGGCACCGCCCTGCCCGAGCTGCTCGCGAGACGCGGCGATGAGCAACACCTGCGGGTCTGGAGCGTCGGCTGTTCGACCGGCGAAGAGGCGTACTCGCTGGCGATCGCGTTTGCCGAGGCGTTCGACCAGCTGCCGGAAGCGCAAGCGATGAGCCTGCAGATTTTCGCATCCGACATCAGCCCGGACGCGATTGGGGTCGCGCGGCGTGGTCGCTATCCGCTGTCGATTGCCGACAGTGTCTCGGCGCCGCGCCTGGCGCGCTTCTTCGTCGCGCACCCGACCTACTACGAAATCAGCAAGAGCATCCGCGACCGTGTGCTGTTTGCCCAGCACGACGTCGCGCTCGACCCGCCGTTCACGCGGCTCGACCTGATCGTCTGCCGCAACCTGCTGATCTACTTCGTGCCCGAACTGCAGCGCAAACTGCTGCCGCTGTTCCACTACAGCCTGCGGCGCGGCGGCCTGCTGCTGCTCGGTAGCTCCGAGACGGTCGGACGCCTCACTCGACTGTTCACGCCGCTGCACGCGCGGTTGCGGCTGTACGAACGCCAGGAAGACGGCGCGATTCGCGGCGCCAATCTTCTGCTGAAATCATTCCCGCCCCTGCGCGGCACGTCCAAGGAACCCCCCATGTCAGCGCCGCAGACACCCGAACCGTCCAACGACGGCCTGCAGAGATCGGCGGACGATGTCCTGCTGCAGAACTACGCGCCGGCCGCGGTGGTGATCAATGGCGAGGGCGACATCGTCTACATCAGCGGACGCACCGGCAACTATCTGGAGCCGGCCGCCGGCAAGGCCAACTGGAACATCCACGCGATGGCCCGCGATGGGCTGCGCGCGCCCTTGGTCGAGGCCTTGCGAGGGCTTGCCGAGCGCAACGAACCGCTGCAGCTGCACGAGCTGCAGGTGCAGACCGGAGCGGGCACGCAGGTCGTCGATGTCACCCTGCAGGCCTTCCAGGAGCCCGCTGCGCTGCGCGGCATGTCGATGCTGGTGTTTCGTGATGCCCCAGCCGCGCCGGCCGGACGCGCGCGGCGGCCCAAGGGCGCGCTTTCAGCCTCACACGAGGCCGAGCTGCGGCAGTGTCACGACGAGATCCGCAACCTGCGCGAAGAGGCCCGCGCATCGCGCGAGGAGCTGCAGTCGTCGAACGAAGAGCTGCAGTCCACCAATGAGGAGCTGCAATCGGCCAACGAGGAGTTGACCACCTCGAAGGAAGAGATGCAGTCGATGAACGAAGAGCTGCAGACGATCAACAGCGAGCTGCAGACCAAGCTCGACGATCTGGCGCTGGCGCAGAGCGACATGAAGAACGTGCTCAACAGCATCGAGATCGCGATCCTGTTTCTCGACCAGCAGCTCAACGTCCGGCGCTACACCGATCGCGCGGCCAAGCTGGTCAACCTGCGTGAGAGCGACATCGGCCGGCCGCTCAGCGACATCACCAGCAGCCTGCAGTACCCGGCGCTGCATGAGGACGCACTGGAAACCCTGCACACCCTGCTGCCGTCGGAAAAACAGATCCGCACCGATGACGGCCGCCAGTTCCAGGTCCGGGTGATGCCTTACCGAAGAATCGACAACATGATCGACGGCGTGGTGATCACCCTGCTCGACCTCACCAAGGCGCCGCGCGCGTCGTGAAGTGAGGCAGTTCTCATGCAACTCGCGCTAGAGCACGCTCGTCGGGTTCAGCCGAGCACCCTCGGCTCTAGGCGCATTCGAGCAAGCAGGCATCAACATCGGCGCGCTGAAGCGGTCGCTCGCTGCGCTGTGGCGGGGATCGACGAAACGGCCGAGCCATTCGGGTCGCTGCCGGCAGCGCGCTGAAGCGGCGCTGCCGGCAGCGCGCTGAAGCGGAAGCGACGTGAGCCCTTGCCGCGGTTTCCGGCGTTTGCTGGGGAAGGTGCAGCTGCGCCGCCCCGTCCAACCTCAGCCAGGATCCTCCGATGTCCCGCGAAGCCCTTCCGTCCCTTCAACCGCTGCGTGCATGGGTATTGCGCACGCTGGTGCTGCTGAGCGCCACGGCAACGAGTGCGCACGCGCAAGTCGACTGCAGCACCGGCTTCGAATGCGGGCGCGTGGCCTTCGGGGAGTACTTCCTCTCCGGCCCGGTCAGCCACCGGCTGTGGACGCAGAATCTCGATGGCTCGCAGCGCACCTTGCTGGCGGAGCCGGCATTCAGCACCGGCACCTTCATCCAGGACCTGCAGTTCGATGCCGCCTCGCGCAAGCTGTATTTCTCGGCCAGCCCGGGCAGCTTCTCGTCGATGATCTACACGATCGACGTCGACGGCACCGACCTGACCGACCTCACCGGCGGCAGCTGCCGCAACGACCAGTTCGCGATCAGCCCCGACGGTGCCCGCATCGTGTTCCGCCGCAACTGCGGCCCGACCGACCTCGACGACAAGATCTGGCTGATGGATATCGACGGCAGCGACCAGCGCCTGCTGACGTCCGCACCACCCGTCAGCAACGATCCCACCGGCAACAAGCACGGCAGGCCGGCATTCAGCCCCGATGGCCAGTCCGTGGTGTTCACCTCGCAGGCTGCGGCCTCCGGTTCGCGCCAGGTGTATCGGTCGTCGCTGGACGGCAACACGGTCGTCGCACTCACCGACCCCGGGGTCAACAGCAGCTTCAACGATGAACCGGTCTACCTGCCTGACGGCCGCATCGTGTACGCCTCCGGTCGCGCCGCGACCCAGGGCCCGCGCTACAACGACCTGTATCGCATGGATGGCAACGGCGGCAGCGGGCTGCGCCTGACCGACATCGTCGGTGGCAAGAGCAGTCTGGTGGTCAGCCCCGACGGCAGCCGCGTGCTGTTCATCAACCGGCCCGATCCGGTGGGCTTCACCGTGCCGCCAGTGCTTTACCTCGCGCGCACCGACGGCAGTGGCGTGGTCGCGCTCTACGAGGATCCGGCGGCCGACCGCGTGTTCGTCAGCACGGCCCGCTTCAGCCCCGACGGCAGCCGGATCGCATTCGAGCTGTGTTACTCGTCCGCCGGCGACTGCATCTACGCCACGCGGGTGATGGACCTCGACGGCGGCAATGCGGTCACCTATGGCGGCCCCACGGACAACGTGCCGTTCCGCGGCTTCGGCCGGCCCGACGTGGATGGTGACGGCGTGATCGATGGTGCGGATTCGTGCCCGGCGGTGCCCAACGGCTACCGCGTCGCCGTCGAGCTGGAGAGCCTCGACGTGTGGACGCTGAACTACGACGGCTCGCAGCCGCTGCGCGTCACGCCCACTTCTGCGGCCGACGTGCACCCTCGCTTCGACACCAGCGGGCGGCGCATCGTGTTCTCGTCCAATCGCGCCGGCAACGACTATGAGATCCACATGATGAACGCCGACGGCAGCGACGTGACTCGCCTGACCAACGTCGTCGGTCGCGACGAAGAACCGGTGGTCAGCCCCGATGGCACGAAGATCGCGTTCCTCGGCACGCGTCCGCCCTCGAATGCCAACACCGATCGCAACGTCTGGATCATGAACGCCGACGGCAGCAATCCGATCCGACTGACAACCAACCAGGGCTTCAACGGCCAGGCCAACAATCCGGTGTTCAACCACGACGGCACGCGCATCGCCTTCGACAGCGTGCGCAACCTGCTCACCGGCAACAATCGCGAGATCTACAGCATCCGCACCGACGGCACCGACGAGATCCGCCTCACCACCACGGCCGGCATCGACATGGAGCCTGCCTACAGCCGCGACGGCAGCCGGATCGTGTTCATCTCCTTCCGCGACGGTGCGGCCACCAACGGCGAGATCTACACCATGCGCGCCGACGGCTCCGACCCGCGCCGCATCACCAACACCACCTTCCGCGAGTTCAAACCCACATTCTCGCCGGATGGCGCGCAGATCGTGTTCATGGCCGACTACGACGGCAGCCCCAAGCCGTACGCGATGCAGCGCGACGGCACCGGCCTGCGCAGGATCACCAACCTTCAGAGCTTTACGCGCCCGACGCTGGCCCCGC
The DNA here is from genome assembly GCF_044377145.1 of Aquimonas sp. Taxonomy (NCBI): domain Bacteria; kingdom Pseudomonadati; phylum Pseudomonadota; class Gammaproteobacteria; order Lysobacterales; family Lysobacteraceae; genus Aquimonas; species Aquimonas sp. The sequence goes on along the minus strand of NZ_JBILJQ010000040.1, from coordinate 5,774 downwards.
AGGCCGATGGCGACGCCGACGGCATTGGCGATGCCTGCGATCCGGCCTTCGATGTGGCAACCGCGGTCGGTGCGCCGGTGACCGTTCGGGCTCCGGGCGTCTCTGTCGAGTTCGCTGGCATCATCGGCGCGGGCAGCACCGCCTTCACGCGGATCCAGCCCGATCCCGCAGCGATGCCGGCCGGCTATGCTCTTTGCGGCACCTGCCCGGCCTTCGACATCACCACCACCGCCAGCGTCGTGCCCCCGATGACCGTCTGCATCGAAGTGCCAGCCAGCCTGCCGGCGGGGACTTTTCTGCAGCTGCGCCTGCTGCACGGCGAGAACGGTCAGTGGATCGATCGCACCACCGTTCGCATCGACCTGCCGGGCGCGCCGCGGCAGGTCTGCGGCGTGGTTGATTCGCTATCGCCGTTCGCGCTCGCCAGCCCGGGTGCAACGCCGGGGGATGCGGTGTTCGCTGACGGATTCGAATAGCGCACGCGGCGACGGCGAGCCAACTGGACCGCGACTGGGGCCCTGGCTGCTCCATCCGCACCCGGGACCTGCTGGAGAGGCGCCGCGCGATGAACCCAGTCGATTCCCATGTGATGCATGCCGCGTTTGCGGTCGGCCACCGACTTCAGCCGAGCGCTCCCGGCCGCTCACGCGTTGCAGGCTTCAGCCGAGCAAGCTCGGCTGCAGGCGTCGTGGGTTTGAGCCGAGCAAGCTCGGCTCTACCTGCGTTGTGAGCGCCAACCGAGCTCGGCTCTACGGCTGCTCAGGCTTTCCATCGGCGTTCGCAGTCCGGCAGGCCTTCGGATCTCGCCTCGGGCAAGTAGAGCGGAGCGTGCTCCGCTGCTGCTACTCAACGTCCTCGACCGCCATATCGTCCGCATCGAACTCATAGCCGAGCAGCTGCCCGGGCGTGCACCCGAGCACCGCGCACAGCCGCGCCAGCGTACGAAAGCGGATGCCCTTGACCTTGCCGCTGCGGAACAGCGACAGCTGGGTTTCGCTGATGCCGACTTCGGCGGCGACCTCACGCGCGGTTCGGCCGCGGCGGGCCAGGACTTCGTCGAGCTTCACCCGGATCGGCATCAGATGATCTCGTCCAGTTCGGCCTGCAGCGCGCGGGCCTGATCGATCACGCGAGCCACCAGCACCAGCGCGGCGCCGATCACACCGAGCACGATGGCTGAAAGCTCGAAGTACACATAGCTGCCGGGAGCATCGAGCACGAAGCGCATCAGGTTGATCACCGCGAACACCTGCAGCAGCGCGCCTGCGAGCACGCCGAGGCCGATCCAGCGCAACGCGCGCGCAACCGTGGTATGGAAGCTGCGGCCGGCGGCCAGCTCACCCAGGGCGAACTGGGCCGACCACAATGCCCACAGATAACCGACGGCCGGCAATCCCTGAATGCCACGCAGCAGCCAGCGCTGGGCATCCGTCAGCGCGCCGATGTCGGCCAAACCAATCGGCAGACCGGCCAGGCCCGGGAGGATCAAGGCCAGCAGCCCGATCAGCACGCAGACGGTGGCGATGCGGAGCACCCGGCACTGGCGACGAAACTCAGCGGCCTGCAGGTGTGGCGCGGTATTCATGCGTAGGTTGTTCCTGGTGAATGCAGCAGTTCCGATTGATCCGCGCAGCTGAGGTTTGACGGGCAAGGCGTGACACGGAGCGGCTCACCGGCCGGCGCAATCGCCCAATCCTGTCCGTGCCGGACCTCGCATCCACACGCCGCGACTTGAACGCGCACGCCAGTCGGTACGGCCGCATCACCGGTGCAGGTGCAACGCTGCGGGCCGCCCGTCCGCGAGGCGGATTCTGCATCCATTCGCAGCGCGCGCCATGCCCGTTGCCAACCTCAAATCGCACCATCGCAGGCCCAGACGAATTTAATCTTGACTTAAAACTCGACGCCCCGCTAGATTTAATTCGCACTTAAATCCCAGAGCCCATCGCCATGCACGCTGCAATCCGCACCTTGGGCCTTACCCGCCGCTTCGGCGACCGCGTCGCAGTCGATTCGGTATCGCTGACCGTTCCAGCACGTAGCGTCTACGGCTTTCTCGGCCGCAACGGCGCCGGCAAGACCACCACCATCAAACTGCTGCTCGGCCTGCTGCGCGCCGACGCCGGCCAGGTCTGGATCGATGGCATCGACATCGCCCGCGATCGCATCGCCGCCGCGCGTCGCATCGGCGCCCTGCTCGAAGCACACGGCTTTTACGGCCATCTGAGCGGGCAGGCCAACCTTGATCTCGCGCGTCGCCTGCTCGGCCTGCCCGCCAGCGAAATCGGCCGCGTGCTCGAACTCGCCGGCCTCGCCGCGCAGGCGCGCCGCCGCGTCGCGGACTACTCGCTGGGCATGCGTCAGCGCCTGGGCCTGGCGCGGGCGATGCTCGGCGCGCCGCCGGTGCTGCTGCTCGACGAACCCACGAATGGGCTCGACCCCGAAGGCATCGCCGAGATGCGCGAACTGCTGCGCGAGCTGCCGGAACGCACCGGCGCCACCGTGCTGGTGTCGAGCCATCTGCTCGGCGAGCTGGAGCACAGCGCCAGCCACATCGGCATCCTCAGCGAGGGGCGGCTGGTGCTGGAGGGCGCGCTGCCTGAACTGCGCTCCAGCCTCGCCACCGAGCTGTGCATCGAGACCGACGAACCGGGGCGCGCCGCCGACGTGGCGCGTGCGAAAGGCGTGGAGCTCACTCGCGAAGGCGACGTGCTGATCGCGCGCTTCGCCGCCGGCACCGACAGCCGCCGCGCCAGCGCCGCACTGAACCACGCGCTGTGCATCGCCGATGTGCCGGTGCATCGGCTTGCGCCGCGCCAGCTGAGCCTGGAAGCGCTCTACCACCGCGCCGCGCAAAGCGCCGCCGCGCGTCGCGTCGATCCGGCAGAAGTCGATCCGGCAGAAAGCTCATCGCCATGAACCCGAATCGAGCCTTCAATCCGCCCGCCGCCGTGAACCCGACCAAGCCCATGAGCCCAGCGCGCGCCACAGCACCGCCTCGCGCCCGCCTGCGCACCGCCATCGCGGTCGAGGCCGCCAAACTGCAGCGCTCACTGGCCCTGTTGCTGGCCCTGGTCGCGCCTGCGCTGATCGCCGTGTTCGTGTTCTTCAACCTGCTGCGCCTGCAGACCGCGCCCGAGTGGGACATCACCCTGAAGGGCGCCGCCGCGATCTGGGCCTTCTTCATGCTGCCGATGAGCGTCACCGCGCTCACCGCCCTGCTCGCGCAGACCGAGCACAGCGTGCGCAGCTGGGACTACCTGCGCGCCCTGCCCCTGCCGCGCTGGCACCTGTACGCCGCCAAAGCCGTCAGCGTGCTCGCCGTCGTGGCCGCGATGAGCCTCGCACTGGCCGCGCTCACCCTGCCTGCGATCTACGGCGCCAGCTGGATCAAACCCGCTATCGCCCCGACCGGCAGCGTCGACATCGCCGGCTTCCTGTGGCTGCTGACCCGCATCTACCTCGCCGCCTGGCTGCTGATCGCCATCCAGCTGTGGATCGCCCTGCGCTACGCGAGCTTCGTGCCCGCGCTCGCCACCGGCATCGGCGGCACCTTCTTCGCCGTGGTCGCCACCTCCGCCCAGATCGGCCAGATCCTGCCTTGGCAAATCCCCGTCAACCAACTCGCCGCCGACCCGGCACGTGCGCAGATAGCGCTGGCGATTGGATTGTTCGGTGGGGTGCTGATGTTGGCGTTGATGCTGTGGAGACTGGGTCGGAGGGAGTGGGTGTGAGGCGTTGCTACACCGGTCCCGAGCAGCGTTGGCGAAGGTGCGCACTCTGCGCGATCAGCGCTTCGGCCAAGCCAGCTACGCTCCAAAGTCCTTCAAGCGGCGGGCGGACACGCTCAGGGCGATTTCTTCCCGCACGTCGCACGCCGATCCGAATCACTTCGAGTGCTGCGGCGTCTACTCCGCAACCGGCTGATGGATGAGATCTGCGACAGGGCTGATCCGCCACCCCGCTTGCTCGCTCAGCGGCCGCAACGCCGAGTCGATCGATGACACCCCGCGCAAGAGGAATCCGCTCTGAGGCGCCTCGACTTGCCAGTCCTCACTCCGCAGTTCCATGTCGAAGCCCGCGCCGCGGAGGCGAAAGAAGCAGTCGTAGCCCTGGTTGGCGAGTCGTTGTTCGATCCACTTCGGGCGCGCAGTTCCGAGCGCCACGGCCAGGCACTCGGCCGCCTCGGCCAGGGTCATCGGTCGAGGCGGACTCAACCGACACTGCAGTGCGGGCGAGGACCGCCTCACCATGCCATCGGCCGTGCGCGCGGACACCGCCCACTGCACGTTGGCGAGCTTGGCATTGAGGCGGGCGAACTCGCCGGTGATTCCCATGCGGCGATGACCTTGACCTGTCCGAATGTTCAACAGCCCCACCCTGGACAAAGCGGCGGCGAGGCATGACCGCGGCGACCTGCGAGTCTGCGATGTTGGGACGCACCTGCGGCTTGTCCCAACCTACGCAGATACTGCGCCACGGCGCGGCCTTCGTAGGTTGGCGCCAAGCGCAGCGCGGCCCAACCTCGGGCGCGCAGAGGGCAGAGGCCGCATGCGGCATCGGCGTGAACACTTGCTCGAGGCCCCGCGTTCAAACACTCCGCTCTTGCATGGGAGCAAGCCTCACATCGAGCGCGCCGAGCACACGCGTGAAACCCTCCGCACCCAGATTGCCCGCGCTCAGTGTTGCGGAGCGCGGGCTGTTCGGCCGCAGCAGGCCCGCGTAGGTCGCAAGCTCCGGCACCGCACCGCACCAGTAGCGATATCCGCGCATGCACAGCACCAGCGCGTCGCGGCGCATCGCCCGCCGCAGCAGCTCGAAACTGAAGTGCTGCGACGGCAGGCGCAGATGGGCGTGCGCAAACTGCTCGGAGTGGTAGGGAAAGAACTCGATGCACAGCAGGCGCTCGGCCAGCGCCTCGACGCTGAGGCCGGACGCACGGAGCAAGGGGCCGCACTGACGGCGCCACCAGCGCTGACCCGGGCCGTGGCTCGGGTCCAGCAGGTGGAAGTGCGGCGCACCGGAATCGCTTTGCACATGCGCGCGCAGCGCGTGGACAAAATCGGCGCGGCGGTGATGACCGGCATCGTCCTCGCCCAGCCCGGGGTTGGCGAGCAGCAGGACCACCGGCGCGGCGTGCGGACCGAAGAAGGGTTCCGGCTGCAGATCCAGGTTCAAGGCTGCACGCGCCGAGTTTTTCTCGCCCTCACCCAGCGAGGGCGACTGCATCAGCGGCAGCCAGGCCGCGTCGCACGGCAGCACGAAGGGCGCTGTAGTGGGCAGCTCATGCCAGGGGTTGCGCGGCGGCGCACTCAATCCGCGCCCTCCTCCACTTTCCGACTGGGCTTTGCGCGTCCGCGCTTCGGCTTCTCGGCCGGCAGCAGGCTGGTCAAAGCCTGATAGCGCTCAAACAGAAAGGCGACGCGTTCGGCGTCGGTGCCGAGCTTGGGCGCCTTGCGGCCTGCGGCCTTTTCGACGGCGGCGTAGGCGGCATCGACGGCGCGGTCGAGCTGCTGGTGGGCCTTGACCAGGGCCGGCGGCATGGAAAGCGGATCGTAGAGGTCGGCGAGCGTGCTGTCGGGGAAGGCCGCGCGGGCATCGAGCACCGTTTGAGCGGCGGTTTCGATGGCGCTGCGGGCCTTGTCGTCCGTATGCGTCCGCCCAAGCCACCTACCGCTTCCCCACTCGCCGTGCTGAGCCTCAGTTGCAGATCGGCGCCCAGCCCTCGATCGGCAGCAAGCTGTCGATGTCGCGGTTGCGCGTGGTCGGCAGTC
>NZ_JBILJQ010000104.1:0-12736 GCF_044377145.1 Aquimonas sp. | reverse complement strand
ACTGCCGACCACGCGCAACCGCGACATCGACAGCTTGCTGCCGATCGAGGGCTGGGCGCCGATCTGCAACTGAGGCTCAGCACGGCGAGTGGGGAAGCGGTAGGTGGCTTGGGCGGACGCATACACAGGTCCCGGCGAAGGGCGGCTTCGGTTACAGTCTGTGGCTGTCCGAAGCCTATCCGCTGCTGTCCGCGACGGGCAGCACCATCGCCGCATGAGTTCCGCATGGATCCCACCCAGCTTCGCATCATTCTTCTCGTTCTCGGGCTTGTCTTCATCGGCGCCGTCTACTGGTTCGGCCGCCCGCAGAAGCCTGGTCAAGGGCGCCGCACCAGCGAGCGCTCCGGCGCGGACTCGCATGCCCACGTGCAGCAGCCGGCGTTTTCCGACAACGATCACGAGAGCTTGGACAAGGTCATCCAGGCTGAGCTGGCCCGGCTTGAGCGTACGCTCGCGGTGGACGATGGCGGTGGTCGCGGAGCGGTGTCGGGTATCCAGTACGAGCCTGATCTCGATGTCCGCTTCGAGGCGCCTGATCGCCGCCCGTCCGCGGCACCGTCCTCAGGCGGCGCTGTCGCGCCTGCGCAAACCGGGCTCGGCGCGCGGCCAAATCCCGAGTTCGACAAGGTCGTCAGCCTGATCGTCGCAGCTCGCGCCGGCACCTTGCTGCACGGCAGCGATATCGTGGTGGCGGCTGAGAAGGCCGGCCTGCAGTTCGGCGATATGCAGATCTTCCATCGGCTGGCCGATGGCCGTCCGGAGGCTGGGCCGATCTTCAGCGTTGCCAATGTGGTCAAGCCCGGCAACTTCGATCTGCGTCATCCCGATCAGACGCAGACTCCGGGCGTCACCTTCTTCATGACCCTGCCGGGGCCGCTGAATGCGCTGGATGCATGGGAAACCATGCTGCCGGCCGCACAGCGCTTTGCTGAACTGTTGGACGCAGTGGTTCTGGACGACGAGCGCAATGCGCTCGGCCGCCAGCGGATCCAGTTCCTGCGCGATGAGCTGCGTGCCTATGACCGCGAGCGCGAGCGCCAGGCCAAGCGGCCGTGGTGATGTGATGTGGGAATCGGGAATGGTTGAAGAGCCGGAACCCGCTCTGACCATCCTCTGTTGCCCAATCCCGATTCTCAAAACAACAGCGACGCCATCTTGCGCCGGTAGCGGCCCACCAGATCGTCGTCCTCGACCACGCTGAAGGCCTCGATCAGGGCTTTGCGTGGCAGGCCGTCGGAGTAGGGCTTGTCGTGGCGCAGCAGGTCGAGCAGGGTTTCGAGACCGGCTTCGTTGTCGCCAGCAACGATCTGATGCACGCCCAACAGGTGGCGGGCTTCGGAGTCGGCCGCATTCGCGCTGATGCGCGTCTGCAGTGCATCAGCGGATGGTGCCTTTTCCAGCAGGTGCGCGAAGCCCAGACGCGCGCGGGCGCGTCTGGCCCGGTCGTCGGTGGCGAGGTTCGCCGGCAGGGCGTTCAGAAGCTGCTCGGCCTCGGCGCTCTCACCGGTCGACAGCAGTGCAACCGCGAGGTCGAGCTGCAGCGCAGCGTTGTCGGGCTCCGCGGCGACCTGGGCGCGCAGGCCTTGCACACGTTCCTCAGGCGCCAGCGCGGGTTCCTCGGCGAATGCGGCATCTTCGTTCGCCGCGGGCTCGATGCCATGGCGGCTCAGAAATTCACGCAGCTGGGCTTCCGGCAGCGCGCCCGGAAAGCCATCGACGATCTTGCCGTCTTTCAGCAGCATCAGGGTCGGGACCGAACGGATACCGACCATCGCCGCCAGCTGTTGCTCGGCGTCGACGTCGACCTTGGCCAGCAGGAAAGCGCCGTTGTACTCGGTCGCCAGCTTTTCGAGGATGGGCTTCAGCTGCTTGCAGGGGCCGCACCAGGTCGCCCAGAAATCCACCAATACCGGCGTCTGCTTCGAGCGCAGGATGACGTCCTGCTCGAACTGGGTCGTGGTGACGTCGAAGGCGTAGCTGTGGTCGCTCATTGGGGCTCCTGGAATGCGCATGACGGGCGGCATGCTAACCGCGTCGGGTACAGAGACTTGAAGAAGTCCGGCGTGTCGACGCGACCGCCGTCGATCTCTCCAAGCCCAGTCGCAATGAGGGCTGCATCGAGGAATCACAAGACTTCGCTCAGCGCATTGATCGAAACGCCGGGCAAAAAAAACCCGCCGGCCCGATGGCTGCAGGGGAGGGATCTGCGGCGACATCACGTGGGCGGCGGGCTGTACCAAGCGCGGCTCCGAAGTCCGGAGCCGCGCGCGCCCATGACAGGCGCAAGTGAAACGGGTGAAAAACTCGGGGCAATTACTCGGCGGCGGGGGCCTCGGCCGGCGCGGCCGCAGGCTTGATCTTCGGCTTGGCGACCTTCTTCGCAGCGGGCTTCGCGGCGGGCTGGGTTGCAGCGGGTTTGGCAACAGTTTTGGGCGCAACGGCCTTGGCGGCCGGCTTGGCCTTGGCAGCAGGCTTCGCCGCCGCAGTCGCCTTGGCGGCGCCCTGCTTCTTCAGTTCCGCGGTCAGCGTATCGACGCGCTTGGACAGGGTGGCGAGGTCTTCATGGCCCGGTACGCCCAGGCGATTCAGGGCACGCTGCACGCGCTCCTCGAAGATCTTCTCAAGCTTGTCCCAGGTGTCGGTTGCGCGGTCGCGGACCTGCTCGACGCGGTTCTCGACTGCATCACGCACGGCGTCTACGCGGCCGGTGGCCAGCTTGCGGGTTTTCTGTTCGATGTTGGAACCTTCCTTCACCAGCGACTCGAACAGGCGCGAGCCTTCCTCTTGAGCGCGGTTGAAGGCGCCCATGCCGGCCAGCCAGATGCCCTGGGCCGATTCCATGATCGAGCGCGACAGGTGCTCGGCCTTGCCACCCAGTGCTGCCACCGGCGACTTCGGCGCGCCTTTCTTGGCGGCGGGCTTGGCGCGGCTGGTGCTGCTTTTTGCCGGTGCCTTGTCGGCGACCGCTTTCTTGAACTTGGCCATGATGTCCTCGGAGTTGGATGGATGGATCAGGCCGGCACCGTACCGGCGCACCCTAGAATAATCACACTATGCGCGCGGCGGCTCAGCGGGTCTTCCGTTTGCCGCGTTTGGCGGCGGCAGGGGCTCGGGTTTCAATCAGTTCCTCGACCTCGTCCAGCGCGCGCGCGAGTTTTGCCGTGGTCGCGGTATGCGGTCGATAGGCGCGGCGCACGCTGTCCATCATCGAATGCGGCGGGCGATCCAGCAGCTCATCGCGCAGTCCCAGGCCGAGCCGCGCCAGCAGCGGCTTCAATACCTCGCGGTGGCGGGCGAGATCGCGCAGGGTGGCGTTGTAGGCGTGCTCACAGACGCGCAGACGCGACGAGTAGCTGAAGGCGTTGGTGAAGAACACCTCGGCGTCGTCCGCATTCGGCTCGAAGATCAGTTGAGCGCTGTGAGCGTACTGCTTCGCGTACTTGGCAAGGCCGACCTGCATACGCGATTGCAGCAGGGTTCGGAACGTCTGCGACAGCACCATCGGCAGGCCGCCATCGGTCACCGAATCGAGCCGCTCGCCTTGGCTGTTGCGGGCGTGGTGGCCGTCGTAAGGCACCAGTGGATTGAGGCCAATCAGCAGATCGATGTCTTCATCGAGTGCTACCGAGCCGTGCATCGTGCGCCGGAGTGCGCCATCCACGAGGTGACGGCCGTGCAGCTTGACCGGCGGATACAGGCCGGGCAGCGCGGAGCTGGCCTGCACCGCCACCGAGATCGGCACATCGTCCCAGCCCGGGCCACCGAAGCGCACGGTTTCGGCGCTGTCGAGGTCGACTGCGATGACCCGAAGTTTCCGTTTGAGCTCGCGGAAATCGTTGCTGCGGCCGCGGTGGGTAAACGCGGCCCGCAAAAATTCCTCGATGCCGCTGTTGTCGAACAGGCCGTTGGGAATCAGTCCGCCGAAACGGCCGATCAGATCACCGACGCCGATCTCGCTCGGATTCATGAGCGCGCTGCGCCACCAGTCCATCAGCAACCGCGGCAAGCCGACCACGCGGCGCGCGTATTCGAAGAAGGCGGGGCGCAGGAAGGTCTCGGGGCGGAAACGGACATCGCCGCTGTCGCCGGTCAGGAAGATCCGGCACATCGTCGCGGTATTCATGCGGTTGGCCAGCGAGGCCGACAGAAAGGCACCTGAGCTGACGCCGACATAGACTTCCAGGCGCGTCAGATCCAGGCCTTCAATGGCCTCGTCCAGCGCGCGCAGGGCGCCGAGTTCGTACATGCCACCGATCGGCCCACCGCCGGCGACGGCGAGTCCGATACGAGGCTTGCGGCGGATGGGGGCACTGGCGGGTTGGATCGAGAGCATGCGCTAGGGTAGGGGGCGTGTTCCCATCAGTGTAGTCGCCCAAGCCCCCCGGGTTGTCCTTACTCCCGGCACACTTTCTGCCCACTCTGGACCAAAGTCGTATGCGCCAAGCTCCTCCCATCGCCGCCCGACTGAGCCGGCTGATCGCCATCAATCAGCAGTTGCGCGACTCTGCGCGCTCACCCGGCAACCGCTCGCCGTGGCTGCCCGTGCTGCAGCGATGGCAGGCGCAGAGGCTGAAGGAGAGCTTTGCCGGGTTTCTGCGCGAGCCGAGCACGCGGCCCGCGGCCGAGTTCTTCTTGACTGACCTGTATTGCGACCACGACGTACGTGGTCGCGATTCCGGCGTCGCGCGGGTGATTCCACGTCTGATCCGGCTGCTGCCCGAGGATTTTCTGATCACCGCGGCGGATGCGATCGAGCTCGGTGCGCTCAGCCACGCGCTGGACCTGCGCATGGTGGCAAGGCTACAGGATCGCTTTGGCGGCGATCTGCGGCTGGATGCCGCGCGCTATGCCTGGGCCTATCGCGACTGTGGCCTGCGCCGGCTGCGCGGGCGTCAGATCGACCTGGTACAGGAGGTCGGCTACGCACTCGACGACGCCGTTCGCCATCCGATGCTGGGGCGGGTGCTGCGGCTGTCGCGGCTGCCGGCGCGTGCAGCAGGCTTGTCCGATCTGCAGCAGTTCCTGGAGCGTGGCTTTGCTGCGTTTGCGCGGCTGGGCGGTGCCGAATACTTCCTGACCACCATCGAGCGACAGGAGCGGTCGGTGAGCCGACGCTTGTTCGCCGGCGAGTCGAACCCGTTCGTGCTGGATTGATCGGGCTCGGGGTCGGGTTCGGCTGAGTTGGTTCTGCTCCGGTGGCGTGGACAACACCACCGGGTTTGCCGATGGCCATCCAGACGCACTCATCGACAGCCGCAGACGCGGCGACGCGAAGGCCTGACCCCCTGCGATGAAGCCCTCAAGCGCGGCGGATGCCTCGCACCCCGTCCTCGACCACGAACTGCGCCAAGGTCGACACCGGGCTGCGTGCGGTCTTGACGGTCTGCGGCGAGCGCAATGAGACCTCGGCATTGCCACCCAGCTTGACCAGGGCATAGCCGCGCCGGTCGCTGCGGCCCATCAGCACATGCGGATTGTCGGGCAGCATCGCGTCGTAGCTGGACTGCGGCCAACCCTGCGAGGACATCGAGGTGCCGCAGATTTCCGCGGCCACCGTGCGTGCATCGCCCCAGGGGTCAGCCTGCACATTTGCAACCACATTGGCGTGGATGTCGCCGCCGATCACCAATGGATTGGACAGCCCCGGTCGGCCGAGGGCTTCGATCAAGGCGCGCTGGCTGGCCGGATAGCCGTCCCAGCCGTCGGTCCATTGGCTGCGGCCCGCGCCGCCCTTGCTGTCCATCGGCGACAGCTGGGTCTGCTGGGCGATCACGTTCCAGCGCGCTTTCGACTGCGACAGGCCCTGGTACAGCCAGGCTTCCTGCTCGGCACCCAGCAGGGTGCGACCGGGCGCGCTCAGTTCACTGCAGCTGGCCGGGTCGAGCGTGGTCGAACCACCGCCTTTGTAGGGGTCCGCGCAGGCCATCGCGCTGCGGTACTGGCGATCATCAAGCACGAAGAAGCTCGCCAGCCCGCCGAAGTCAACCCGGGTGTGGATCGGCATGCTGCCATCGACGCGCGGGCGCATCCGCTGCGGCAGCGGCATGTGCTCGTAGTAGGCCTGATAGGCGGCGGCGCGACGCAGCAGGAAGCGCGGATCGAGGTGTTCGCTGGTGTCGGCCGAGGGATCGTTGTCGACCTCGTGGTCATCCCAGGTCAGCAGCCAGGGCAGGGCGGCGTGGGCGTTCTGCAGGTCGGCATCGGTCTTGTACTGGGCGTGGCGCACGCGGTATTCGTCAAGCGTGTAAGTCTCGCCGCCGAGATGGCGACGCACCAGTTCATCGCCCCAGCTGCTTTCGTAGATGTAGTCGCCCAGAAAGATCATCAGGTCGGGCGAGTCCTGCAGCAGCTGCGCATAGCCATTGAAGTAGCCCTGCTCGAAATGCTGGCAGGACGAGAACGCGAACTTCAGCGCGCGCGGGCTGGCGTCGGGCGCGGGCGCGGTGCGGCTGCGCCCGCTGCGGCTGACCGCATCGCCGGCAATGAAGCGATAGAAGTAGGCGCGGTCGGGGCGCAGCCCGACCACGTCAACATGCACGCTGTGGGCAAGTTCGCCCACCGCACGCACGCGCCCCTCGGCCACGAGCTTGCCGAAGTTTGCGTCTTCGGCGACCTGCCAGTTCACCACCACATTCTCATCGCGAGGCATGCCGCCATCGGCCTGCAGCGGTGCGGGCGCGAGGCGAGTCCACAGGGTGAATCCGTCCGGCGTCGGATAGCCCGAAGCCACTCCGAGTGCAAATGGATCGGCGACGAAACGGTAGCCCGATTGCGCGTGCAGTCCGCTGGAGGCGGCGAAACCGAGCAGGCCGAGACTGCCGGCGGCGCGCAACAGGTCGCGACGGGACAGCTGGCCGGAACGCAGCAGGGCATCGAGTTTGGCGGAGCGGGCGGATTCGGTCATGGCGGTTTGCGCTCGGGCATCGACGGGCCAACAAGGGTGCCTCATGCAGGTTGCAGCCGGTAGCGCATCGCGCATTGACGCACCTACCCGACCCCTGCACCATCGGGCGTCAGGGAAGGGAGAAAACCATGCCGAAGACTGCTGCAAAGACAGCGCACGGCGCACCCAAGCGTGAGGCCATGTCCAGGGTCGACACCGCTTGGTTGCGCATGGAGCGGCCAACCAATCTGATGATGATCACCGGCGTGCTGATGTTCTCCGAGCGGCTTGAGATCGGCGCGCTGAAGCAGCTGATCGCGGAGCGTTTTCTGGCCTTTCCACGCTTTCGGCAGAAGGCGGTCGATACCGCCACCGGCGCGCATTGGGAAACCGACACCGACTTCGATCTGGACTGGCATGTGCTGCTGACTGCGCTGCCCGGCACGGCCGACAAGGCGGCGCTGGAGACGCTGGTCAGCCAATTGGCCTCGACCGCGCTGGATCACTCCAAGCCGCTGTGGCAGTTCCATCTGGTCGAGACCTTCAACGGCGGCAGTGCGTTGATCTCGCGCATTCATCACTGCTACGCCGACGGCATCGCCCTGGTGCAGGTGCTGCTGTCCCTGACCGATGTCAGCCGCGAGCCCGCGCCCGGCGCCGATCTGACCCAGGCGTGGCTGAAGGATGACGGCGCCAAGGTGACCAAGCGCTTCTTCGACCCCGCCTTCCAGCAGATCGACCGCGCCATGAAGATGGGCGGCAAGGTGATGGAGAAGAGCCTGGAGATGTATCGCGATCCTTCCCTGGCCGGTGTGCTGGCCAAAGAGGGCGGCGAGATCGCCCGCGAACTCGGCCACGTATTGATGCTGCCGGATGATCCGGAAACGCCGCTCAAGGCGGGCTTGGGGGTCAGCAAGCGCTGCGCCTGGGCCGAGCCCTTGCCGCTGGAAGAAGTCAAAACCATCGCGCGCGCGCTCGACTGCACGGTCAATGATGTTCTGCTGGCGGCCGTTGCCGGTGCGCTGCGGGCCTATCTGCTGGAGTCCGGTTTCGATCCCGATGGCTGCGGCATCCGCGCCACGGTGCCGGTCAACCTGCGTCCGCTGGAGCACGCCAAGAAACTGGGCAACCACTTCGGCCTGGTGTTTCTCGATCTGCCGATTCACGAGAGCAACCCGCTGCGCCGGCTGCAGCATGTCGCCGCCAACATGCGCGAGATCAAATCCTCGCGTCAGGCGGTGATGACCTTCGGGGTGCTGGCCGCACTTGGCATGGCGCCACCGGCGGTGCAGAAGATGGCGCTGGAACTGTTCAGCAAGAAGGGCACCGCGGTGGCGACCAATGTGCCGGGCCCGCAGATGCCGCTGTTCATGGCCGGTGCGTTGGTCAGCGATCTGATGTTCTGGGTGCCGCAAACCGGCAGCATCGGCGTTGGTATCAGCATCCTCAGCTACAACGGCCGCGTGCATTTCGGCCTGATCAGCGATGCCAAGTGCATCGACCGGCCACAGGAGGTGATCGACCGCTTTGCGCCCGAGTTCGAAAAGCTGCTGCTGGCAACCCTGCTTGAAGACTGGGATGCGCCGATCCGCCCGGAAGATGCCGAGGACACGCTGCGGCGCTGCCTGATGCCGATCGCGGCCGTGGCAAGGCCGATCAAATCCGCGCGTGCGGCAGCTCGGCGCAAGCCGCCCAGCATCGAATGATTCCGCGCTGCGACTGATGCGGCTCCGTCCCTGCGCACAGCGTCGTCTGTGCTGTGCCGCAGATCCCATGTAGCCGGCCGGCTTGGGATACGTCACAATTGGTGACCTGCGCTCCGCAGCTGATCAGATGAGGACACGGCCATGGCCACTCGTAGTCTGTTGATTCTGGCCGGCGCACTGCTGGCTGCGGCCCCGGCCCTGCAGGCCGCCACCTACCAGGTCGGCCCCGGCCGCCAGTACGTCCAGCTGCAGCCGCTGTTCGACGCCGTCGATCTCGGCCCCGGCGATGTGGTTGAAGTGGATGGCGGCGTCACCTATCCCGGCAATGTGATCCTGCGTCAGGCCGATGGTGGTGCGCCCGGCAATCCGGTGGTGTTGCGCGGGCTGCGCGTCAATGCTCAGCGGCCGATCCTGCTGGGCGGGATCAATACCATCGAATTCCGCCTCGCCAATCATGTGGTGTTCGAGGGCTTTGAAGTGGTCGGCTCGGTGGCCGACGACACCTTCCGCTGCATCTATCACCACTCGCATGACGTGGTGATCCGGGATGTGCTGGTGCGTGACTGTCCCCGTCACGGCATTCTCGGCGCCGACAACGACTCCGGCTCGCTGACCGTCGAATACTCCGAGATTCGCAACTCCGGCCGCGGCGGCCGCGAGCATGCGATCTACATGGCGACCGATGAACTGCTGTATCCCGGCAGTGTGTTCCGGCTGCAGCACAGCATTGTCCGCGACAGCCTGTTCGGCGATACAGGCGAGGGCGGGAATCTGATCAAGAGCCGCGCCGAGCGCAACGAGATCCACTACAACTGGCTGCAGGGTGCCTACTACCACAGCCTGGAGCTGATCGGCCCGGATCCCGCCGGTGGCGTGCCGGCAAACGCAGCGCGCGAGGATTCGGACGTGGTCGGCAACGTGATCATCCATGACTCCGCGTTTGGCTCGGTCTTGCGTTTTGGTGGCGACGGCACCGGCGCCAGCAATGGACGCTACCGCTTCGTCAACAACACGGTCATCCGGCGCAATCCGAACAACGACACTCCGACCCTGTTCCGGCTGTTCAGCGGCATCGAGTCGGTGGAGATGCACAACAACGTATTCCTGCGCGAGGGCAGCGCCAACTGGCGGGTGATCCGCGAGGTCGAAGCCGAATGGATCGGTGGGGTGTCGCGCATCCGCGGCAGCCGCAACTGGGTCGATGCCGGCTCCACCTTCCTGCCGCCGACGTGGACCGACACCGCCACCGGCACCGACCCCGGCTTCACCAATGCCGCTGGCAACGATTTTCGTCCGGCGCTGGGTTCGCCGCTGCTGAATGCGGGCGGGCCGGCCACCACCGCCAGCGGCTACGAGATCAGCAACGCCCTGTACCCACCGACCCTGCACCCGTCATCCGGCCTGCTGCAGACGCCGGGCACCGCAGCGCCGCGGCCTGCCAATGGCGTGATCGATATCGGCGCGTTCGAGCGACCCGTAGATGGCGGACTGTTCGCGAACGGGTTCGAAGGCTGAAGCCGAGGCTGCGGTCGGAGACCACCCAGCCCACCCAAACGAGCGGGTTCGCTTCGCCGACAAGCGAAAGGGCCAGCGGATCGCGCTGGAATAGGGCATAAAGCGAGCCTCCCTCGCGCATGGATCCACGCATGACACCGTCGAGCCCCCGATCCGATCGCCTGCGCGTGCGCCGCAGCCACGCGCCGCCCACACCTGCGGTGCAGAAGCGCGAGCTGTGGGCGTGGATGATGTTCGACTTCGCCAACTCCGGGTACACCACGGTGGTCATCACCGCGGTGTTCAGCGCCTACTTTGTGGCGACCGTGGCCGGCGATGCCGAATGGGCGACCTTCGCCTGGACCGCCGCGCTGTCCGTCTCGTACTTGCTGATCCTGCTGACGGCGCCGCTGCTCGGCGCCTGGGCCGATATCTCCGCCGGCAAGCGTCGGGTGCTGTGGGCGACCACCGTGATCTGCGTGGTCGGCACCGCGGCGCTCGCCTGGACTGGGCCGGGCACGGTGGTGTTGGCGCTTGCCTTGATTGTGCTGACCAACACCGCCTTCGGCACCGGCGAGAACGTGATCGCCGCGTTTCTGCCGGAGCTCGCGCGTGAGGAAGCGATGGGCCGGCTGTCGGGCTTTGGCTGGGCCGTCGGCTACCTGGGCGGGCTGCTGGTGCTGGCGATCTGCCTGTGGTGGATCACCGGCGCCGAGGCGCGCGGCGTCGCGACCGCAGACGCCGTGCAGCAGACGCTGCTGATCACCGCGGTCGCCTTCGCTGTGGCCGCCCTGCCAACCCTGCTGCTGCTGCGCGAGCGTTCCAGACCGCAGCCGCTGCCGCCGGGCCAGCGCCTGTTCTCGACAGCGTTTGCGCGCGTGCGCGCCTCGCTGGACGGCAGTGCCGGTCTGCTGGATCTGCGGCGGCTGCTGCTGTGCATCGTCTTCTATCAGGCCGGCGTGGCGACGGTGATCGCGATCGCGGCGATCTTCACCCAGCAGGCGCTGGGCTTCACCACCGCCGAGAGCATCCAGCTGATTCTGGTGGTGAACATCACCGCCGCGCTCGGTGCTTTCCTGTTCGGCTGGCTGCAGGACCGCTTCGGGCACCGCGCACTGTTGGGTCTCTCGCTGTGCGGCTGGCTGCTCGCGATCGGGCTGTTCTGGTACTCCGACTCGCGCAGCATCGTGTGGCTGGCCGCGAACATCGCCGGGCTGTGCATGGGCGCCTCGCAGAGCATCGGCCGCGCGATGGTCGGTGTGCTCTGCCCGCCGGACCGCGAGGCCGAGATCTTCGGCCTGTGGGGCCTCGCGGTAAAACTCGCCTCGATCCTCGGCCCGCTGAGCTACGGCGCGGTCAGCTGGATGTCAGGTGACGACCACCGTCTGGCCATGCTCGCCACCGCGGTGTTCTTCGTGGTCGGGCTGGTGATTCTGGCGGGGATCGATGTCGAGCGTGGGCGTGCGGCGCGTGGGGTTGCGGTCGCTCCAACCTAGCAGCCTGTCGGGCTTTGGTTGGCCGGGCTGCAAATCCGCCTGCGCGGTCCACTATCCGCCGATTCTTGACCAAGAGAGCCCACTCGGCCCGCGAATGGTCGAAAAACTGTCCTCGCGCAGTCGGATTTTCGCCTCGCCCCCAAAGCCCGACAGGCTGCTAGCGACAGGCGGCTTGGCCGCGCGCGGTTCGGCTCTCGACATCGCCAGTGCGTGCCTGAAAGCACTGCATCGCGCGGCGCTCGCAGCGCATCGATTCCCGCTCTGACAGGTGGGCTACGCCTGGTCCCTGTGGGTCTGTCACACGCTGCGCAGTTGGGCAGCGAGCCGCATCGGATCGAACGGCTTCGCCAGTACTGCAACGGCTCCAAGGCTCGTCAGCTGAGCGATCTCGGAGGGATCCACTCTGGCGGCAATGAACGCGGCGGGAACCTGGGCGACGGCTGGGATCAGGCGCAAGGCTTGCAGCGTGGTGGGGCCATCCATGCCCGGCATCATCACGTCGAGCAGGATCAGATCAGGCGCGAATTCCACCACGCTTGCCAAGGCTTCCGGGCCCGAACTACAGGTCTTGACGATGAGCCCACCGATCAGCTCCAAGGCCAATTGGGCGATCTCATGACTATCGGGTTCGTCCTCCACGTACAGCACGCGCTTCAACTCGCCCATCATTCGTCCTCCGGTCATCGAGCGGCCCAGGGATGCGTGCCAAAACTCCGGCACCTCATCGCCAAGAATCTGCGCCTACGCTCCGCCACTCCGCGCGAAAAGGCCATAGCCAAAGCTGACGTGTGCGAAGGGGGCGCTGCGCTTGGCTGCGAAGGACTCAAGCGAGCCTCCGGTGGTGCGCGCCGCGAACGGCGCGCGTGGGTGATGGCGCCCGCTTCTCTTGCTCATCGCCGGATCGAGGCGTGTCGCGCAGCTCCGAAAGGCCACGGTCGCACCGAGCGCCTGGGGCGCTGGAGTATCGGCGAGCTGCCTCGCAGCACAGGGCTTGGCCGTTTCGAGCAATGCGCGTTCGAGAGTGGTGATCCGTATGCGTCCGCCCAAGCCACCTACCGCTTCCCCACTCGCCGTGCTGAGCCTCAGTTGCAGATCGGCGCCCAGCCCTCGATCGGCAGCAAGCTGTCGATGTCCCGGTTGCGCGTGGTCGGCAGGCG
>NZ_JBILJQ010000038.1:0-48656 GCF_044377145.1 Aquimonas sp. | reverse complement strand
TCTTGTGCAGGCGAATGTTCATGCAGTCCTCGGAGCGGAAAGCTCGGTCAGCAGGCCAACCAAGACCTCTCGTCCGACCAGCAGCGCTGACCGATTATGCAGGATGCATTCGTCCGGGATGCGACACTCGGTGGCGCGCTGTGGAACGTGCGCTACCACCAATCAATGCTTGGCGAAGCGGACTTCGGCCAGTCCACGGGCGCGGTTGAGGCCGTTGATCAAGCGATCGAGATCTTTGTCCTGCAAACGCAGCACGCAGCTCGCGAGCTGCGAACTCCGAATCCCGCCCTCAAGGCGCAGCCAGACGCTCCCGCAGCACTTCAAGCCGCAGCTGCCCCGAAGCGCCCGGCGACACGCGTTCGGCGATGCTGGCTTCGGGATCGCGCTGCGCCCAGCGCGCGGGGTCGGCGGCCTGCACGTAGGCCTCGCGGAAGGGCAGGCCGTCGCGGGCGAGTTCGACTGCGAGGTCGGTCGCGTACATCGAGGGTTCGAGCGCGGCGCGCATGCGCTCGGGCACCCATTCGAGGTTGCGCAGCAGATCCGGCAGCAGCTCCAACGCGGTCAGGCCGCGGCCGAAAGCGTGGAAAATCGCGCCCTTGGTGTACTGCAGATCGCGGTGATAGCCCGAGGGCAGGCTCAGCAGCTGTTCGAGTTCGATCCGCGCGCCTGCCACCGAGGCGTGCACCGCGCGCATCAGTTCGACCACATCCGGGTTGCGCTTGTTGGGCATGATCGAGCTGCCGGTGGTGTACTCGGCCGGCAGCTTGACGAAGCCGAACTCGGCGGCGGTGAACAGGGACAAGTCCCAGGCCAGCCGGCGCAGATCGAGCGTCGCCGAGCCCAGCGCCTCGACCGCCGCCAGCTCGAACTTGCCACGCGAGAGCTGGGCATAGGTTGCCGCCAGCTGCATGCGGCCGAAGCCGAGTGCGGCTGTCGTGTGGTCGCGATCCAGCGGCAGGTTGATGCCGTAGCCGGCCGCGCTGCCGAGTGGATTGGCGTCGATCAAGGCCAGGGTGTCGCGGGCGCGCTGGGCATTGTCGATGAAGCCCTCGGCCCAGGCCGCCCACCACAGGCCGCAGCTCGACACCATCGCGCGCTGCAGATGGGTGTAGCCGGGCAACGGCAGCGCGCGTTCGATCTCAGCGCGATCCAGCGCCACGGTCGCCGTCTCGACGCAGATCGCATGCAGGCGGCTGAGCCGATCCTTCAGCCACAGCCGCGTCGCCACCAGCACCTGGTCATTGCGGCTGCGGCCGGTGTGGATGCGCTTGCCGGCGTCGCCGAGCTTGTCGGTCAGCCAGGCCTCGATGGCGCTGTGCATGTCCTCGAAGCGCGCGTCGAGCACGAATTCGCCGGACACGATCGCCGCATCCAGGGTGCTCAGTTCGCGCTCGATACCGGCCAGCTCATCCGCGCTCAGAATCCCGATGCGCTGCAGGCCCTGCGCATGCGCGCGGCTGGCGGTGATGTCGAAGCGGATGAACTCGCGGTCGAGGATCACGTCCTCGCCGGCCAGGAAGTCCTGGATGCGGGCGTCGACCTTGACGCCGGGCTTCTGCCACAGCAGTCCACTCACGGCAGGCGCTCCTGTGCGTTGAGGCCCGCGAACTCGTCGAGGCCGAAGGCGAGGTTGAGATTCTGCAGGGCCTGGCTGGCGGCACCCTTCATCAGATTGTCCAGGGTGGAAACGATCACCACGCGGCGGCCATCCGCCGACACCGTGAAACCGCCGATCTCGACGCCGGTCTTGCCGGCGATGCGGCTGACCCAGGGCGCGGTATCCGTCACTCGGATCAGCGGCTCACCGGCATAGCGCGCGCGGTAGAGCTCGACCAACTCGGCGACCGAGGTCGGCGCCTCCAGATGCAGGTTTACGGTCATGGTGATGCCGCGAAAATGCGCGGCGACATGCGGCATGAACTCGATGTCCTCGGCCAGCTGGATGCTGACCTCGCGCTCATGGATGTGCCCCGACAGGCTGTAGGGCATCAGGTTGTCGCGCAGCAGCTCGACGTTGTTCTTGTCGGACGGGCTGGTGCCGGCGCCGCTGTAGCCGCTGACGCCGAAGCACTGCACCGGGCCGAGGATGCGTCCACACAGCGGCGCGATCGCCAGCTGCATCGCGCTGGCATAGCAGCCGGGATTGCTGATGCGTCGCTCGCCCGGCGCACGCACGCGGGTCAGCTCGGGCAGGCCGTAGTACCAGCGCGCATCGAAGCGGTAGTCGGCGGAGAGGTCGAGCAGCGCCGGGTCGAGGCCCGCCGAATCCACCGCCGCGACAAACTCGTGCGCCTTGCCGTTTGGCAGCGCGAGCACCAGGGCATCAGCACGCGCGGCGACGGCGGCTTCGGGCCCGAAGTTGACATAGTTCAGAGCCGGATCTACCCCGGACTCGAAATCGCAGACGCGCTGACCCACGCGTTCGCGTGAGCTGACAAAGCCCAGCTCGAACTGCGGATGCGCGCTGAGCAGGCGGATCAACTCGCTGCCGACATAACCGCGGGCGCCGATCAGGCCGATGCGGATCTTGGAACTCATGGGGTGCTGTCTCCGGGCGTTGGGGCGCTTGCTGGATAAGACGGGTTCAAGGTGCGCGGCCTGCCAAGGACCGTATTCCGTAGGTTGGGCCAAGCGCAGCGCGGCCCAACACCGCGTGTCGCGAGAACGATGGCTGCGACGTTGGGATGCGCCTTCGGCTTATCCCAACCTACTCGCTCGAACTGCGGATGCGCGCTGAGCAGGCGGATCAACTCGCTGCCGACAGAGCCGCGGGCGCCGATCAGGGCGATGCGAAACTCGGGATTCATGGGGTGCGAACTCCAGGCCTTGTGCCGCCTGCAGGACGAGGTTTGTTGGCGGTGCGCGGCATGCCGAGCGCCGCGTCAAGTAGGTTGGGCCAAGCGCAGCGCGGCCCAACAGCGCGCATCGCAAGAACCGCTGCTGCGACGTTGGGATGCGCCTTTGGCTTATCCCAACCTACTCGACTTGCGTGGTCGCCAAAGGGGCCAACCCGGCGGGACAGGTCGCTCATGACTGCACCTCACGCCCCAGGCGCTGCATCAGATTCGCCCGCACCTCCGGCCACTCCGAATCAAGGATCGAATACACCACGGTGTCGCGCAGATGACCATCGGGCATGCGCATGTGCTGACGCAGGATGCCGTCCTGCTTTGCGCCCAGACGCTCGATGGCCGCGCGCGAGCGCAGGTTCTGCGCGTGGGTGCGCAGCTCGACGGCGACGCAGCCGAAGTGTTCGAAGGCCTGCTGAAGCAGCATCAGCTTGGCCTCGGTGTTGAGCGCCGTGCGCTGCACGCGCTGGGCGTACCAGGTGTAGCCGATCTCCAGTCGCGGCAGACTCCAGTCGATATGGCAGCAGCGCGTGCTGCCGACGACATCGCCCCGCGCATCGAGCACGGCGTACGCCAGCGCGCTGCCCTGCGCCTGATCATCCAGTGCGCGCGCGACGTAAGCCTCGACGGTGTCGGCACTTGGCACTCTGGTGACGCGCAGGTTCCACAGCTCGCCGTCGCTGGCCGCCTGCACCAGCGCCGGCATATGCGCCCGCGATAGCGGCAGCAAATGCACGTGCTGACCGATCAGCTCCTTCGGCGCGGTGATCGGCTCCATCTCAGCCCTTCAGCGTGGCCGGGCGCTGCCGGCAATGCTCAACCGCGAAACGGATATCGTCGAACGCCTCCAGCCCGTACCAGAACACGTTCCACTTCTCGCCCTTGAGGCAGCCGTCGCTTTCCGCGAAATAGAAATCGTTGATCGCATTCTCGCGTCGCGAGCGCCAGAACAGCTTCGGGTTCTCGGCGCGCATCACCTGCCAGGCGGCGCGGCCCAGGCCCTCGCCCTGGGCGTCGTCGCTGACTGCGAACTTGTCCAGATGCGGGATGCCGTTCTCCAGGGTGAGGATCAACGCCGCCCGGTAGTGCTCGCTCACGTAGACGCGGTAGGGCTTGACCGTGTCGAAGTAGTTCTTGACCAGTTTGCGGCCGAAGCTCGATTCGATCAGCGCCTGCAGGCGCTTCATGTCCACGCCCTTGAAACTCTTGCGGACATGGATCTTCTCGCCGCGCCGCACCAGGGTGCCGGAACCACGGTGAGTGAACAATTCCTTGGCCAGCTCATCGGGCTTGGTGATCGACACTGAAGACGAAGGCGGCAGCTGCATCAGCAGGTCGTGGATCTGCTCGATCTTGACCTTCATGCCGGAGTGCAACCAGTCCTGCTGCATCAGGTGTTCGTACTCGGTCGACAGGTTGATCGAATCGATCACCTGCCCTTCGCCGTCGAGCAGGCCACCGGTGCCGGTCAGGAACACGATCTTGTAGGGCTGCAGCTGCTTGACCAGGTCATTCGCGGCCCAGTCGGCGTTCAAATTCACCATCTGCCCGCCGGCGGTTTCGCCCAGGCTGGTGATGACCGGAATCGAACCGGCCTTGATCGCCGCCTCGATGCCTTCCGTGTGCACCGTGGTGACCTTGCCGACCAGACCGTACTTGCGCTTGTTGAGGAAGTCGGCCTCGAACACGCCGCCGGGAATCGAGGTCGCGCGCACGCCGGCCATCTGCAGGGCTTCGACCAGACGCAGGTTCTCGCTCATGAACACGCGGCGGACGATGCGCAGCACCTCGGGCGTGGTCACGCGCAGGCCGTCGAGGGTCTGCTTGGTGATGCCGGCGGCCTTCATCTCATCGTCGAGCTGCGGGCCGGCGCCATGCAGCACGATCGGCGTCAAGCCCACCTGCTGCAGGAAGGCCAGCGAGCTGACCAGGGCATCCATCTCATCGCGAAGGATGGCGCCGCCGACCTTGACCAAGGCGAACCGCTCGGCATCGACCTGCGAGAAGCGTTTGAGGTACTGCTGGATCTCCTTGGCCGAGGCCATGTTGGAGAGCAGACGGACGATGGTGGGGCGGAGTTCTTTGGCCATGGGGATCTGCGGGGGACTAGTCGTAAGGGAGCGCGCTTGGGTCGCTCGTTGAGGTCGGAAGTCGATCGCTTTGCTCCCCTCTCCCCTGGAGGGAGAGGGGTCGAGGGAGAGGGGGACGGGGCTTGCCGCAAGGCTTGGCCCCCTCTCCCCAACCCCTCTCCCACGAGGGGAGAGGGGCTTGATCGCACTGTTCTAGTTCACTGCGATTTTACGGCGCGCGGGCTTGCCGATCAGGCAAACAGGCGCAGATAGGTCTGGGCGACGGCTTCCAGCTGCGCCAACTCAACCCACTCATCAGCCGTATGCGCCTGGGCGATGTCGCCCGGGCCATAGACGAGTGCGGTCATGCCGGCTGCTGAAAACAGCGAGGCTTCGGTCCAGAAATCGACCGCCGGGCCGACCGGCAAGGCGAGTTCAGTGGCCAGCGCCTGCGCGCGTTCGAACTTGGCGGCGGCATCATTGCCGCTGGGCAGTGACGGGCCGCGGAAGGTTTCCTCGAAATGGGCCAGTGCGTCGGCCGACGCGAAGCCGCGAAAGGTGTCCAGCAGGCCGTCGATTGAATGCGAGGGAAGCGGGCGAAAGCCGAACCGCAGCTCGGCCGCCGGCGCGATCATATTGGCCTTGATGCCGCCATCGACGCGGCCGATGTTGAAGCGCAGGCCCTGCAGGCCGCCGAAGACTTCATCGGCCTGGCTCTGAACAAAATCCAGCGCGCGCCCACCGAAGCGGATCGCCTGATGCAGGGCGCTCTGCTCCATCGCCTGCGCGCCCGAGGCATGGCCCGCGGTGCCCTTGAACTTCATCAGCACCGAGCTGATGCCGCGATGCGCGAGCACCGCGCGCGCCTGGGTCGGTTCGGCGACGATGGCTTCGGCAAAACCATGACCCTGGGCGAGGAAGCCGGCAATGCAGCGCGCATCGTTAGCCTCTTCGTCGGTGGTGAACAGGAAGGCCGCATCGCCCCGCGTTTGTTCCGCTGCTGCGATCAGGCAGGCGGCCGCGCCCTTGATGTCGCAGGCGCCCAAACCGATCGCGCGGTCCGCGGTGACGCGCAGCACGTGCGGGTCAGCGCTCCAGTGAGGCGAGTCGGGCACGGTGTCCATGTGCACGTTGAACACGCGCTTGGGATTGCCGCGCACGGCCAGCAGGGCGATCGCACCCGCGCCGAAGTCGGTGAGCTGGAAGGTGAAGCCCGGCAGCGCCTGCTGCAGATAGTCGAAAAGCGAGCGCCCGATCTCACGCGGTGGATTGCGGGTGTCGAAGGACACCAGCTTTTCGAGGTGCGGAAGAATGGATTCGAGCAGTGCCATGGTGAATCACCTTGATCAGTGGTTGCCTGCGTGGGCGCAAGCAGAGCAGGCCTGGGTGCACTCAATCGGGCGTCGAGCGTCCAGGCGCCGGCACCAGAAGCGCAGAGTTCTGCGCGCTACAGCGTTTTCGCGTACTCCACGAACGCGTCGTCGCGGGTCCAGCCGGCTGCGGCATACAGCGCCTGGGCCGGATGGTTGTCGAGCGCGGTTGACAGCACCAACCGCACGGCGCCGCGAGCTCGCGCCAAGTCCTCTGCGGCACGCAGCAGTGCGCGCCCCACGCCCTGGCCACGCGCACACGGCGCGACGAACAGATCGTTGAGGATCTCGATGCGCGCTGCGCGCACTGACGAGAACAGCGGATAGAGCTGGGTGAAGCCCAGCCCTGCCCCATCGTCGGCAAGTGCGATCAACACGCTCGACTCGCCGCGCTCGATGCGCTCGCGCAGAAAGCCCGCGGCGAGCGCGAGATCGCCGGGCTGGCCGTAGAACATCCGGTAGCCGTCGAACAGGGCAACCAGCGCCTCGAACACCGGGGTATCGAGGCTGGACCGCGCCAGAACATGCAGCTGAAAGCTCATTGCAGCGCCTACTTGTTGATCTCGGCCCACAGTGTGCTGCTCATTCCGAACAGCCTGATGAAGCCCTCGGCCTCTTCCACGCCCCAGTCGGCCGACTGCGCGTACACCGCGCCCTTCGCGTGCAGGATGTGCTTCGAGCTGATCGCGACCGCATCGACGCGCGCGCCCTGGGTTTCCAGCGTCACTTCGCCATTGACCTTGGCCTGCGAGCTGGCGAGGAAGGCCTCGAGATCCGCCTTCAGCGGGTCGTGGTAGAAGCCTTCGTAAACCAGTTCCACCCACTTGCGCGCGATCTCGGGCTTGAAGCGGTTCTGCTGTTTGGTCAGCACCGCCTCTTCCAGCGCTCGATGCGCGGTGAGCAGGGCGATCAGGCCCGGTGCTTCGAAGATGATCCGGCCCTTCAGGCCGATGGTCGTGTCGCCGGTGTACATGCCGCGGCCAACGCCGTACTTGGCGAACTCGGCATTGAGCCAGGCCAGAATCCGCGCGCCGGGCATGCGTTCGCCGTTGATCGACACCGCCTCGCCCTGCTCGAAACCGATCCGCACCTGCAGCGGTGCCGTCGGCCAGTCAGCGCGCTTCGCGCACAGCCCGCGCGCGCCTTCGCCCGGTGCCTCCCAGCGGTCGATCTCGCCGCCGGACATGGTCACGCCAAGCAGGTTCTCGTTGATGGTGTAGCTCTTCTGCTTGGCGCGCACTTCGAAGCCGCGCTCCTCCAGATACGCCTGCTCATAGGCGCGGGTCTGGGTGTGCTCCTTCTGGATCTCGCGGATCGGCGCGACGATGACGTAGTCGCCCTGCGCTTTCACCGCCAGATCAAACCGCACCTGGTCATTGCCCATGCCGGTGCAGCCGTGCGCGATGAGCTTGGTGCCGAGCTCGGCACAGCGCTTCAGCGCGGCATCGACAATCAGATAGCGGTCCGACACCAGCAGGGGGTACTGGCCCTGATAGCCCTCACCCGCCCACACAAAAGGTTTAACGAAACCGCCCCAGATCGCCGGGCCACCATCGACAGTGACATGGCTGGCGCAGCCCAGCTCATGCGCACGCGCCTCGATGTAGGCGCGCTCCTCGGCATCGACACCGCCGGTATCGGCGAACACCGTGTGCACCTCGTAGCCGCGCTCTTTCAGCCACGGAATGCAGAAGCTGGTGTCGAGGCCGCCTGAGAAGGCCAGCACGATTTTGGAGCCGGGAGTGGGGATTCGGGATTCGGGATTCGTCGAAGCGGGCATGCGGCGGTCCTTGGGGAGAGGGCGAGCAAACGAAGCGGATTTTGAAAGGCGATCAGGTCCACGGGGCACGGGACTTTCGGGACGCCGCAACGAAGCAGCTCTAACGAATCCCGAATCCCGAATCCCCAATCCCGCTGCGCGCTAGCGCAGCAGCGAAGCCATCACCGCCTTCTGCACATGCAGCCGATTCTCGGCTTCATCGATGGCGATACAGGCGGCCGAATCCATCACGCCGTCGGTGGCTTTGACGTTGCGGCGCAGCGGCAGGCAGTGGCTGAACACGCCATTGTCGGTCAGGGCCATCTTGCGTTCGTCGACGATGAAGTGCTTGTGCGCGTCGCGGATGGGTTTCTCTTCGTCCCAGCGGCCGAAGTACGGGATCGCGCCCCAGCTCTTGGCGTAGACGACGTTGGCACCGGCATAGGCTTCATCAGGATCGTGGCTGACGCGGAAGCTGCCCTTGGCTTCTTCGACGTTGTCGGCGGCCCAGCGCATGTAGCGCTCGTCCAGCACGTATTCCGGCGTCGGGCACAGCAGGGTCACGTCCATGCCCAGGCGGGTGGCGATGGTCAGCGCGGAGTTGGCGACGGCCGTGTTCAGCGGCTTGGGGTGATAGGTCCAGGTCAGCACGTACTTCTTGCCGCGCAGGTCGTCGGTGCCGAAGTGCTCGCGCAGGGCCAGCGCATGTGCCAACTCCTGGCACGGATGGGTGATCGTTTCCATATTGATCACCGGCACGGTCGAGTACTTTGCGAAGGCGCGCAGCACGCGGTCATCGCGATCAATCGACCAGTCCTGGAACTTCGGAAACGCGCGCACGCCGATCAGGTCGACATAGCGCGCCAGCACCCGCGCCACTTCGGCGATGTGCTCTTCGGTATCGCCATCCATCACCGTGCCGAGTTCGAACTCGATCGGCCAAGCGTCCTTGCCGGGCTGCAGCACGACCGCATGGGCGCCCAGATGGAACGCGCCCAGCTCGAAGCTGGTGCGGGTGCGCATCGACGGGTTGAAGAACACCAGCGCGATCGACTTGCCGCGCATCTGCTCGCCGCGCGGGCTGCGCTTGAACGCGGCCGCTTGCTCCAGCAGGCCGTTCAAGCCGTCGCGGCTCCAATCCTGCGTGTTGAGGAAATGGTTCATCGGGGATGCGCTCATCGGTCGATCTCGCAGACGTGGATTCGAAGGGTGAGAAACAAGAAAGCCCGGCACAGGGCCGGGCTTTCCGTGAAACTGCGTGCGGGCTGCAACGCGCGGAATTACCCAGCGATGTGGGATTCCGGTCGACGCGCGCGCGAGGTCATGCCAGAAGCCATACGGGCGCTGGTCAGGACGTCGGCGTTGAAGGGAGCAGTCAGCATAGGGCGGCGATGTTGGCACAGGCCCCGCAGAGCGGCAAGCCTGCCGGGCATGAGACTTTCGACTGAAGAATTCGCCGGACTACTCGACCGGGGTGACGCTGACGCGCACGCGCAGGTTGTTGCCAGGATCGTAGGGCAGACGGGCAAAGTAGACCTCGTCCTTCAGCCGATACTCGACGTCGAAACCAGAAAGCCGGCGCTCTTCGCGGCTGACATCGACCACGCGACAGCGACGCTCGTTGCTCTCGTACTCGCGCTCGGGGCTGTTGTTGCGATCCACATTGCGGCCGATCGCGCCACCGGCAATCGCACCCGCCACCGTCGCCGCGCGGCGACCGCTGCCACCGCCCACCTGGTTGCCAACGACGCCGCCGATGATCGCACCGACCACCGTACCGGCGGTACCGTCATCGCGCTCCCGATACACCACGCGCTGGTCTTCGCACTGTTCCTCCGGCTCGCTGAAACGGATGGTCTCGTAGACCGGCGTCGCGCTCAGCACGGTGGCATAGGTGAAGCGGACGTTCTCCGCGGCGGGGCCCGACGGTTGCGCCAGCGCTACCCCCGCGACACAGAACAACGCCAGCGACGTGGCGAGGCGATGACGGGGCGTAACGGCCGTGAGCTTCGGCATTGCGGACTCCTTGGGATGCGGCGGATCGGGATACCGGTATCGAGGGTGCCCGGTCGCCGCGATCTTGGATGCCGGGTCGAAAGCGGGCGCTGCCGCGCCTTGTGCCGGCGCGAACCTGCTGGATTCAATCAGGCCGGCCCTGAATCAGCGCTGTAGAAATCCGTTAAGCGCGCCGCAGGCGGAGCGATATTCCGATGCCGGAGCCGCCGCCCCGCCCCTGCGAGCGCCGGCGACGAGCCGCTAGACTGTCGCGCTATGGACATCCGACTCTTCAACAGCAACAGCCGCCAGGTCGAGCCGTTCCGGCCGCAAGACCCTGATCGCGTGACCTTTTACGTCTGCGGCCCGACCGTCTACAACTACGTGCACATCGGCAACGCCCGCGGGCCGGTGGTGTTCGGCGTGCTGTCCGACCTGCTGCGCCGGCACTTCGGCCAGGTGGTGTACGCCCGCAACATCACCGACGTCGACGACAAGATCAATGCCGCCGCGCGCGAGCAGAACGTGCCGATCAGCGCGATCACCGATCGCTTCGCCGCCGCGTATCGCGCCGACATGGCGGCGCTGGGTGTGCCGCCGCCGGATCTGGAGCCCGCCGCGACCGATCACATCCCGCAGATGATCCGGATGATCGAGGCCCTGATCGAGCGCGGACACGCCTATGCCGCCGACGGCCACGCGCTGTTCGCGGTCGACAGCTACAAGGACTACGGCGCACTCTCCCGGCGCAGCACCGACGAGATGCTGGCCGGCGCCCGCGTCGAGGTCGCGCCCTACAAGCGCGCCCCCGGCGACTTCGTGCTGTGGAAGCCCTCGACGCCCGACCTGCCCGGCTGGGACAGCCCCTGGGGCCGCGGTCGTCCGGGCTGGCATATCGAGTGCTCGGCGATGTGCGAGGCACATCTCGGCGAGACCATCGACATCCACGCCGGCGGAGTCGACCTGCAGTTCCCGCACCACGAAAACGAGATCGCGCAGAGCACCTGCGCCCATGGCGGCAAGGTGTTCGCGCGCTACTGGCTGCACAACGGCATGCTGACCTTCGACGGCAGCAAGATGTCGAAGTCGGTCGGCAACATCCGCCGCGTGCACGACCTGGTCCAGGAACATCCGCCGGAAGCGTTGCGGCTGGCGCTGTTGTCGGCCCACTACCGGCAGCCGCTGGACTGGTCCGAAGGCGTGATCGAGCAGAGCGTGCGCACGCTGGATCGGCTGTACGGCACCCTGCGCGATCTGGCCGATGTCGAAGCCGGCGCGGCGGTGATTCCCGACACCGTCGAGCAGGCGCTGGCGGACGATCTGAACACGCCGCTGGCCTTGGCCGAGCTGCAGCGGATCGCCGCCGATGCGCGGCGCAGCGAAGGCGCTGAGCGAGCGAGTATCAAGGCCCAACTGCTCGGCGCCGGCCGCGCGCTCGGCCTGCTGCAGCAGGCGCCGGAAGCCTGGTTCGCGCGCGGCGTCAGCGCGGACGATGACACCCGCATCCAGGCCCTGGTCGAAGAGCGCGTCGCCGCCAAGGCCGCACGCGACTTCGCCCGCGCCGATGCCATCCGCAAGCAGCTTGCCGACGAGGGCATCGCGCTCGAAGACACGCCGCAGGGCTGCCGCTGGAAGCGCGCCGGATGAGGGCGCTTCGATGAGCGCCATCACCCGCGAGTCGCCGTTCCCGCTGGAGCTGACCGCCGCCGAAGCACAGGCGACGATCGCCGAGGAGTTCGGCTACTTCAGCGACTGGTCCGAGCGCTACCAGTACCTGATCGACCTCGGCAAAAAACTGCCCGTGTTTCCCGACGAGTGGAAGACCGAAGCCAACCGCCTCACCGCCTGCCAGTCGATGGTGTGGGTGGTGTCGGAAGGCGATGCCGACAGACTGGTCTTCCACGCCGTCAGCGACTCGACGATTGTTTCCGGCCTGATCTATCTGGCCCTGCGCGTCTACTCCGGCCGCAGCGCCAGCGAGATCGCCGCCACCGAGCCGACCTACGTCGCTGACATCGGACTCGCCAAGCACCTCTCGCCGACGCGCAGCAATGGGCTGGCGGCGCTGTTGGGGGTGATTCGGCAGACGGCCGCGCGGGCCATACAAGCCAGCTGAGGCCGAGCCGACGATTCGACGCTGCGCTCAGGCCGAAGCGCTGCGCTCGATTTCAGCGCGGAAGTGCCGGCGCCGGAAGAGTGCATGCGTTCAGGAAATCTCTCGCGATCGGCATCGTACTCATGTCGAGGCTGAGCGGCTGCTGGCGCGGCTCAGCGTGTATTACAGCGATTCGAACCCGCTTTCGAACAAGGCCCCGGCGCAGTCGATAGTCCAGCGCAAGCCGCGCTCGCCTCCGCTGCTGCCCTCCAGACAGATCAGTTCCTCAAGCGCGCCATCGCGCGCCTGGGCGCAGTGGATCTCAATGGGCTGCAGCGGCTGGGCTGGAAACGACTGCTCCAAGCCGGAGACTTCGATGAGGCCGCTGCTGACGCCGCAACTCAGGGCCAAAGGTGCCCGCGCCAAGGGCTCCAAGGCCTCGATGCTGACACGTGCGCGACCCTCAGCGTCAGCGCGCAGGGCTGGCATCGTTCCATCACAGTCGAGATCCGGAGCAGGAGAGAAGGCGAGTGCCGTGCTCCCCTGCGAGGCATCCAAGGCCTGGATGGAATTGCCCGACCACGTCAACGCAGGATCGCCACTGCCGCTGGAATGGACCTGCAGGCTTTCGATTGACAGCGGGTAGATCCCCGAAGCCACGTCGGCCTGGAACCGAACATCCACCTCGCACAGGAGCTCGGCCGAAAGGGACTGCTCGGGCTCCGCTTCCGCTGCGACAACCAGAACTCGCGACTCTTCGTTGAAGTGGCATCGACGACTGCTGAAGCAGCCTGGCGTCCTGACGCTCTGGTAGCGGCTTGCAGGGAACGGAACCTCGAAACGGAGAAGGCGAACGCTCTCCACCGATGGCGTGAAGAAGATCTGCAGAGTGGCCGGGCGCGCACTGTTCCCATCCTGTCCGCCGACCGAAAACAGCAGGTGTGAGGCACCCGCAAAGACCTGCGGTGAGGCCACACACGCGGCAAGCGCGATCGACACCCGACTGCTACGAGGGCAAGGTTGACCCCATGACCGAGCCGCAATCCACCGGTGCAGCATTCGCGTTCTCGCAGGACGCTCGCGTATCGAGCCGGCGCCAGAGGTTACACGAGCGGCACAGCGAGCAGAGTTAGCGGCCCCTTCCACTTGTGTGCCTGGCACGACGGCATCCTGATCGAACTGCATCGCTCAAGAGCTGTAGGTCCCTCGGTGACATTGGATGCCAGGACGCGGGCTCCAGTTCGGCTGTCGAGAAACTGATCGCCTTTGAGGGGCGTGCCTGGCGTGTGGCCGGTCCCGGACATGCTGCGGATGCTCTTGAATCTGAGTTCTCCCACGCCAAGCCTCTCTCGCCGACCGGCAGAACGGGCCTCGCGGCGCTGGTCGGGGTGATCCGCCAGAGGGCAGTACAGGCCATGCAGGTCGGCTGACATCTTGGCGGAGTCCATACAGCGCGGCACTCGTGCCGAAGGGCTGCGTCGGATTTCAGCGCCGCGGCTTCAAAGCCGGATGCGTCGACGCGAGCTGCTTCGCCAGCGTGGCCTGCAGGCGTTCGATCTCCGCCGCCACCGGCTCGCCGGCGTCGGCGCGCAGCTGCAGCTGCTCCAGTGCGACGAGCTGGCGCAGCGGGTGCCCGGCCGGCGTGCTCAGCGCGAGAGCGTCAAGGACCTCGGCCAGCGCGCGGGCGGCGTCGAGATCGCCGCGCGCATGCTGCAGCGCGACGCCCTCGCGCAGCAGCTCGGCGCGCTGGGCGGGCTGGGCATCGCGCGCTTCGGCGTCCAGGGTGTCGTACAGCGCCTGGGCGGCGTCCCACTGCTGCGCCAGCACATGCACGTGGACCTGCTTGATGCGTGGACGCAGCGCCCGTGCCGGCTGGCCCGACTCGATGTAGGCCTGAGCCGCGGCGTCCAGGCTTGCGAGGGCCTGGGCGTGCTCAGCCAGCATCGCTTGCGCCTGACCCAGCGCGTACAGCGCGTTGGCGCGACCCACCGCGTGCAGGTTCGACATCGCCAGCGCCGCCTCGGCCTGCGCGACCGCGCCTTCGGCGTCGCCACGCAGCGCCTTGAGCCCGGCGAGGTTGGCGCGGTGCGAGCCGAGGTTGGGGTGCTCAGGCGCCAATCGCGCGTGCAGGGCGACGGCGCGGGTGTAGTCGGCGTCGGCCGCGGCCCAGTCGCCGGCGCGCTGCAGGGCGCCGGCACGCGAGGCGATAAGGGTGGCGTGGTCGGTGCTGTCGGTAGTGCCCAGGGCTTCATCGAGCGCCATGACTTCGCCGTAGCGCTGCGCGGCCTCGGCGTCGCGACCCGACAGATCCAGCAGGGCCGCCAGCGTGTACAGCAGGCTGGCGCGACGCCAGCGCAGATCGCCGCTGGCGCTCAAGGCATCGAGTTCGGCCAGCGCCTGCGCGGCCAAGTCAAGCTCGTCCGCCTGCGCCTCGCCGCGGTACAGGGCGAGGTTGGCGCGCCCCTGCAGGCAGTCGATGCGCGCCAGCCGCGCGCTCCCTTGCAGGGCATCGGCGTCGACGATCGCGGCGGCGTAGACAGCGATGGCCTCGGCCTCGCGGCCCAGCATGGCCAGCGCGCTGCCGCGGCGGCAGCCGGCGCGTGCGCGCAGTGCGGGATCGAGATCCTCGGACTGGCTGTCAAGTCGCTCCAACAGCCCAAGCGCGCGCGCATGCTCGCCGCGGTCCTGCTCGACGGCAGCCAGGCGCACCAGCAGGGCCTGGCCCGCAGCGGCATCGCTCTCGACCAGCCGCAGCGCGGCATCGCGAGCGCGGTCCAGCCAGGCATTGGCGGTCAGCGCCTGTTCGGCGCCGGCCTGGGCAAACAGGCCGGCAAAGGTGTCGACCAGACGCTCGCCGCGGTCGGCTTCGGCCAGCGCGGCATCGCGGGCCTGCTCGGCCTGCAGGCGCGCGGCATCGGCGCGACGCGTTTCCTGGCGTGCGACCAGAACGCCGCCCGCCAGAGCCAGCACCAGGGCCAGGCCCAGAGCGGATTCCAACGGATGTCGCCGCAGGGCCCGATAGAGGCGCTCGGCTCGGCCGGGCAGGCGCGCGGCGACGCTGTCGCCGGCCAGCCAGCGCTCGATATCCAGCGCCAGCGCATCGGCGCTGGCGTAGCGCTGCTGCGGCGCGCGGGCCAGCGCTTTCAGCGCGATCGCATCGAGATCGGCATCGACGCCATCGACGCGGGCGTGCCGGCTCGGCGGCTCCGCATCGCGCTGGCAGACCCGCTCGACCAGCTCGGCCAAGGCGCGTGCATCGCTGCCGTGCGGCGGCCGCTCGCACAGCGCGAACCACAGCAGCGAGCCCAGCGCATGCACGTCGCTGCGCACGTCCGCGGGCTCGCCGCGCAGCTGCTCGGGCGCGGCGAACTCAGGCGTCAGCGCGGCCTCGCGGGTGATGCCGGGCTCGGCTTCGAGCAGCTCGCCGATGCCGAAGTCGAGCAGGCGCGGGCTGCCGTCGGGCTCGACGCGCACGTTGGCGGGCTTCAGATCCCGATGCAGCACGCGCTGGCCGTGGGCGTAGGCCGCCGCCCGCGCCAGCGCCAGCACCAGCGCCACACGCTCGCGCAGGCTCGGACCCGCCTCGCGCAGCCAAGCGTCGAAGCCGCGGCCCTCGACCCATTCGGTAACCAGCCAGGGCCGGCCGTCGGCGCTGACGCCGCCGTCCAGCAGCTGGGCGATGCCGGGATGCCGCAGGCGCGCCAGCAGGGCGCGCTCGCGCGCGATGCTGCGCGCCGCCTGCGGGCGATCCAGACGCAGGAATTTGATCGCGACCGCGCGCTCGAACGCACCATCGGTGCGCTCGCCGCGCCAGACCTCGCCCATGCCGCCGCGCCCGACCGCAGCGATCAGGCGCCAGGGCCCGACCCGATCCGGGGCCGCGGCCGCACCCTCGGACTCAGGTTCGCGCTCCAGCAGGCCCGCCGACTGCTCGATCGCGCGCAGCCAGCCGCGCAGGGCCTCGGCCTCGTCGACGGCCAAATCGACCAGCAGCGACTCGCGGGCGTCGACCGGAAGATCGAGCAGCGCGTCCAGGCGCTCGGACAGCGCCGCCCAGCGCTCAGCGTCCATGCCGCCCTGGCCGCCGCTGGCCGGGTTCACGCCGGCGCGCCGCCGAGGAAGCCGAACAGCCAGCCGCGGGCCTTCAGCCAGTCGCGGCGCACGGTGACCTCATTGACCTGCAGCAGCTCGGCGATCTCGCGATCGGTGAGTCCAGCGAAGTAACGCAGCTGCACCACTTCAGCGGCACGCGCGCTGACCTTCTCCAGCGCGACCAGCGCAGCATCGAGTTCGACCAGATCGACGCCGGCCTCGGCCGGCACGTCCTCGGCCGCCGACAGCGACAGGGCCAGGGCGCCGCCGCCGCGTTTGTCAGCGCGCGCCGCGCGGAAGTGATCGACCAGCACCTGGCGCATGCAGCGCGCGGCAATGCCGAAGAACAGCCTGCGATCCACCTGCTCGGGCAGGCGCGCGCCAGCCAGCTTGAGGTAGGCCTCGTTGACCAGTGCGGTGGTGGACAGGGTTTCGCCCGCGCCCATCGACAGGCGTTCGCGCCGCGCGATTCGGCGCAGGTCGTGCTGGGCAGCGGCAATGAGCTGATCCAACGCGCCCGGCTGTGCCGGATCGAGCCGCGCCAGCAGGCCGGTCAGGCCCGCGCTCAGGCTTTCGCCCAGCTCGCGCGAGAGCGCCTCGGCCAGGCCCTCGCTCATGCGCGAGCAACCGGGTGGCTTGCGGCCGCGGCGACGACGAGCAGGAGGGGTGCGGGCAGAAAGGGCATGGAATCCGGCTTCGGCTGTGTCGGGGCGGAACTATAGGGCCAGCGGCGGGCGCCCGGCAGGGGTGGATGCACGGAATCGGCCCCGTCCTACGCATGTGCGTCAGGACATCCCCGGAGCACGCCATGAAACGTCCCCACCCCGCCCTGCCCCATGCAGTCGCCCCGCTGCTAGCCCTGCTCTGCGCCCTGCCCACAGCCAGTCGGGCCGCCGACTGGCTGTGGCCCGACACCGTGCTGGGCGGCCCCTGCGCCGGCAGCCTGCAGGCCTGCATCAAC
This sequence comes from Aquimonas sp., assembly GCF_044377145.1. Lineage (NCBI taxonomy): Bacteria > Pseudomonadati > Pseudomonadota > Gammaproteobacteria > Lysobacterales > Lysobacteraceae > Aquimonas > Aquimonas sp. Next base: position 31,466 of record NZ_JBILJQ010000038.1, on the reverse strand, counting down.
AACGCCGCCGCTGGCGACACCATCCGCATCGTCGGTGACGAGCTGAACAACCCCGACCGCTACACGCCGATCGACGAGAGCATCGAGATCACGCGTTCGATCAACCTGCGCGCCGCTTCCGGCATCGACGCGGTGTTCGCCACCGAGCGCAGCCTGCGCGTGAACCTCGGTGCAGGCAGCCACACCGTTCGCCTCTCTGATCTCAGCTTCCGCCGCGGCGGCGTGGTGGTGACCGACCTCAGCACCGTGGACGGGGGCCTCATCGACCTGCAGCGCCTGCGCGTGCTCGAACTGGGGGCGAGCGACCAGCAATCCGGCCAATGCGGGCTGCAGGTCAACCTGGGCGGAAGCTCGGCGCGTCAGATCAACATCGGCGACAGCGTGGTCGCACGCGGCGCCGCGCGCGCGGCGGACGCCTTCGGCAGCCTCTGCGTCAATCAGAACGGCACGGGTGCGCTGAACGTGAATCTGTTCCGCAACCGTGTGCTGCCGGGCAGCGGCCGCAGCAGCTTCGGCATCACCGCCTACAACCTGGTCGGAGGCGGCAGCGCGCGCGCCAGCGCCAACCGCGTGTTCGGCCCGCGCGAGGACACCGCGCTGTATCTGCATACCCGCGGCGCGGGCAGCACCCTGCGCGCGGAGAACAACCTGATCGTCGGCACCAGTGGGGAGCAGTACGCGCTGGTCATGAACGTGCCCGGCGGCACGGGCGTGATCGTCAACAACAGCCTGCTGCAGGGACAGCTTGGCCTCGCCGCCGCCGGGCTGGGCGGCACATCACCGACCAGCCTGCGCGTGGCCAACAACCTGATCGCCTGGCAGAGCGTGAGCGGTGTGCGGCTGGAAGCCAGCAACATCACCAACGCCAACAATCTTGTGTTTGTCACGACCGGCGACAGCTGGACGCCGGGCCCGGGCACGCTCAACGTCGACCCGCAGGTCGAGTCGATGGAACATCCGCGTCTGCGCCCAAGCTCGGCCGCCGTCAACGCCGGTAGCGCGAGCGACGCCACAGGCTTCAGCTTCGATGCCGATGGCGAACGCCGAGTGGCGCTTGGCAGCGTCGATATCGGCGCCTTCGAGGCCAATGGCGAAGGCGCGGCGGTGATCACCGCGACGGCGGAGACCAGCTTCTTCAACGAGACCTTTCTCCAGCCGTTTCCGACCTCGCTCAACGAGACCGACAGCGTCGCCGTCAGCCCGCAGCGCACGCTGCCCGGCACGCCCGCCAGCGGCCAGCACCTCGGCGTCTATCTCAACCCGCAGAGCGCGAGCGGCTGGTCGATCTTCCACCAGGACAGCAGCGTCAACATGGGGATCGGACAGCGCTTCCACGTGATCGCCCCGGTCGCCAGCAAGACCGGCTTCTCCCACCTGACGAGCGCGGCCAACAGCAGCGGCGCGCTCTCGCGCATCGAACATGCCTCGCTGAATGGCCTGAACTTCGCGATCGCCATTGCCCTGCACCGCTGGGAAGGCGCCTACCACGACGTGCCGATCGGGCTGGCCTGGACCAGCGCTGGCGGCGGCCGCTGGCAGGTGCGCAACGAGGACGGCAGCGCCATGCCTGCCGCCCTCAAGTTCCATCTGCTCGTGGCCCCCCTGCTTTCGCCGAATGCCGCGCAGCTGAGCCCCGGCGGCCAGAGCGTGCGCGAGCTGCGCATCGAGCATCCGCTGCTGGACGACAACCCCTGCGCGGCACCCGTGGTCGGCCGCGTCGACGATCCGCTGAATGGCCTTACGGTCAACAACCCGCAGCGCTACAGCCTTGAGTACCGGGCGGCCAGCGGGCCCGGCGCGCCCGGTCGATGGTTCATCGTCGCCGAGGGCAGCGGTACGCCCGTGTTTCCGCCCAATGTCGCCTTCAACCTGATCGTCGATGGCGCCCAGGCGGAACGCTGCCGCGCCCCGCGCGAGGACGCGATTTTCCGCGATGGATTCGAAGCGCTGTGGGCGCTTGACCTCTAAGCAGCGAGGACAGGCGCAACGCAGCCGCGAGCAGCTTGCCGGAGGCATGAGGTCGTGTCGTGTGTGCCCAGATCCATCCGGCACGCATGCGCGACCTTCGCCCATGCGAGGTGCCCACATGGACACCAACCGAAGGCATGCGGCGCGGCCGGCTCGGACAGGCACAATCGCAGCCTGACCGTTCGCCGGAGCTGCGCATGACCCTCACCCGCCTGTCCGCCGCCCTGCTGTGCGCCCTGCTGGTGCCCGCAGCCGGTTTTGCTGCTGCACCGCTGCCGAGTGAGGCGCTGGTGCCCCCGGCCGCCGAGCATGCGCCCAGCGCGCAGCTGTTGGCGCCGCTGATCCAGCGCTTCCGCGCGGATCTGGCTGCGGTCGAGCACGTGCATGACATCGCCTGGGGCGAGGCGCGGCGCGCGGCGCTGGACGAGCTGTATCGGGGCTGGGTCACGCAGCTGGAGGCGATGGATTTCGAGGCGCTCGGGCTGGAGGATCGGGTCGATTGGATTCTGCTCAACGGTGATCTGGGTGAACGACTGCGCGGGCTTGAGTTCGAACGTGAGCGCTTAAGCGAAGCGACACCGCTCCTGCCCGAGATCAGTGCCCTGATCGAATTGGCCGAGGCGCGCCGAGCGTTGAAGCAGGCTGATGGCCGAAGCAGTGCGGGCCTGCTTGAGCGCGCCCGACTCGCTCTGGCTGCGCTGGACGCGCGCATCGAGGCCAAGGACGAAGCGATCGCCGCTCTGTCGCCGGCAGTGGCGCATCGCGCGGCGCGGATTCTCGACAGCACCCGCGCGGCCCTGAAGGAATGGCACGCGCACCAGGACAGCTATGACCCCGACTTCACCCACTGGCTGGCGCAGCCCTGGCCGGCGCTGGACGCCCAACTCACCAAGACTGCGGACCTGATCCGCAAGCGCCTGGCCGGGGTCGACAACCCGGAGGTCATCATCGGCGACCCGATCGGCCGCGAGGCACTGATCGCCGCACTCACCGCCGAGCGGATTCCGTACACGCCGGAACAACTGGTCGAGATCAGCCGGCGCGAGCTGGCCTGGTGCCGCGAGGAGTTGAGCAAGGCGGCGCGCGAAATGGGCTTCGACGACTGGCGCGAAGCGCTGGAGGCGGTCAAGCAGAAATCGCCGCCGGTCGGCCAGCAGCCGCAGCTGGTGGTCGAACTTGCCAATGAGGCTATCGAGTATCTGACCGACAACCAGTTGGTCAGCGTGCCCGAGCTGTCGCGGCGCGACTGGCGGATGAACATGCTGAGTCCGCAGGCCCAGCTGCAGGCGCCGTTCTTTCTGGGCGGGCGCGATGTGTGGGTGGCGTATCCGCATTCGAGCATGCCGCATGAGAAGCAGCTGATGAGCCTGCGCGGCAACAACCGGCATTTCTCGCGCGCCGTGGTTCATCACGAGCTGATCCCCGGCCACCACCTGCAGTACTTCTACAACCTGCGTCACCAGACCCATCGCCAGCTGTTCCGCACGCCGTTCTGGGGCGAGGGCTGGGCGCTGTACTGGGAGCTGTTCCTGTACCAGCGCGGCTTTGCGCAGACGCCCGAAGACCGCATCGGCATGCTGTTCTGGCGCAGCCACCGCGCCGCGCGGATCCAGTTCAGCCTCGGTTTCCACCTGGGCACGATGACGCCGCAGCAGGCGATCGAGCTGCTGGTGAACGAAGTCGGCCATGAGCGCGAGAACGCGGCGGCCGAGGTGCGACGCAGCTTCACCGGCGACTACGGCCCGCTCTATCAGGCCGCGTATCTTCTGGGCGGCCTGCAGCTGATGGCGCTGCGCAAGGAGCTGGTCGAGTCCGGCCGGATGGACGAGCGCAGCTTCCACGACGCCATTCTGAAGGGCGGCACCATGCCGATCGATCTGGTCCGCATGCGGTTGCGCAATGAGCTGCCAGCGAAGAATCAGGCGCTGTGGCGGTGGGAAGGCTGAGGCCACTTACCGAGGCCCGTGCGCGGGGCGCCGGGGCTGAAGTTCCGGCTCTCGACCGCGATCATCTCTGACGCAGACCCCTCTCCCGCGCCTGCGCTGGAGCGGTCTCGGCCGCGCCCGCCGAGCGCCGATACGGACCGTATCGCCGACCCTTCGTCCCGCGCTAGGCGGCGCTGACTCGGCCCATGGCAGCGCTGACATTCGCGCTTGACAGTTGGTCATAATTGATCAAACTCCATGCCTACGTCGGCCGTGTGGCCATCCGTCCGGGGAAAGTTGCAGGGGCGGTGAGGACGACGACACAAGAGGCCCTACGGCCCGAATCACAGCGCTGCGGCGGCGTGGGCGCTGTGCAAACCGATGAAGCCCCCGCAGCGGGGCGGTCTCGCATGGGCTGCGTTTCGCCCCAACGTCTCGCTGCGCGATGTGCCTTGCTGCCGTCGCCGCTGGGCGATTGTGCCTCCCGTCCCTCAGCATCCCCTGCAACGGAGTGACCCAGATGCAACGTCGACACTTCCTCAGCCTCGCTGCGGCTGTCGCTGCCTGCTTTGGCTGGCGTCGCAGCCATGCAGCAGTTCTAACCGCACCGCCTGAGCGCTGGGATGGCTTTCTGGCCGCCGGCCAGTTCATGCCCGCGAAGATGACGTTCGCGCCCGAACGCGTCGTGCTGCCACGCCCGGATGCAGAAACGTCGACGCGCGCGTTTCATCGCAATGCGCATGTTGGCCTGCCCTACGAACTGCCGATCGTCGTGCAGGGCGGAAGTTGGCCCTTTGTCTACGAACTGATCGCCGGACCGGCCGGCGCCAGCCTGGGCCGAAACTACGGCGATGCCGGCTACGGCATCCTGCGCTGGACGCCGACCGCGAACGGCGCCTTCAGCTTCACTGTGCGGGTGCGAGATCAGGACGGCGGCAGCGTGCAGTTCAGCTGGAGCGGCGTGACCTCAACGACCTGGGCGCGCTTCGTCGATGCCGCAAACGGCAGCGACAGCAGCGGCAACGGCAGCCTGGCCGCACCTTGGCGCAGCCTCGGGCATGCGTACGCGCAGGTGCAGGACGGCGGCGCGCTGTGCCTGCGCGCGGGCCAGTACCAGGCGCCCGGCGAAGCCATGAATATGGCAGTCAGCGGCGGCACTGGCGCCGGCCGCGTTGGCAGCCTGATCGGCTGGCCCGGCGAGGCAGCGACGATCGACTGCAGCACGCTCGCTTCCGCAAACTTCGCCTGGTACAACAGCAGCGACATCTATGTGGGCCATCTGAGCTTCATCGGCGGCCCCAGCGGCCAGGCCAATCCACGCTATTTCGTTTCGCTGAGTGTCAATCATCGCTGCTACCAGTATCGACTGAGCTTCGACTCGCCGACCGTCGGTACGGCGGCGGGCGGTGGTGATGACAACAACAGCTGCCTGTTCCTCGGCGCTGGCGGCGCGGTGCGTTCGTACGTCGCGCAGGTGTTCTGCACCTTCCGCCGGCTGCACGAGACCAGTAACGGCTTCAGCGCCATCGACACCTACCAGACGCGCTATCTGGTCGTGGCCGACAACGTCTACGACGCCCCCGCTGCCAACACGGCGCGGTATGCGCTTTGGATCAAGGGTTGGGAGCAGGAAGACGTCAGCGTGCGCGGCAATCGCTGGACGCAGGCCTGGGGCGGCTCGCTGATCGAGGCCTCGATGTCGGCCTCGGCGAGCGCGTTCTCGGCCCGCCGCATCGAGGTCTGCTTCAACACCGTAGTGGCCCGGACCGGCGCTGCGGCGATGAACTTGGGCAGCGCGCCAAGCGGACCGGAGCGCGGACCGATCTGGATCTATCGCAACACCCTGGTCGGGCTGCCGGTGATCGCGCGGCGCAGCTGGCCGCTGATCATCAGCTTCGAGAACGATGTGGTGGTGCACGACGTCACCACCTTTGGCGGCACCGTGTCGGGAAAGCTGTTGATGTCGGATCCGAATGCGCCCGCGGGACGTTTCTACGATCCCGCATTGCGCGAAAACATCACGCTGACCAGCTTGAACCTGGAATGCCATGGCAGCAGCAGCGACGGCATCCTCGACGCCCAGCATCGTCTAACCGGCATCTGGCGAACCCAGTACCTGGGCAGCCACGGCGCCGAGATCGTTCCACCCGATCGCGTGTTCGCCGATGGCTTCGAATGAGCGGCTGACCTGCACCCATTGAATCCCGCGTTTCCCCTGCCCCCAGGAGCTGTCCGTGAATCCACTTTGCAGTCTGCTGTCGAAGCGCCTCCCGGCCCGCGGCCGGCCGTACTCGTCTCAGGTCATCCGCTGCGCCGTGCTGGCGCTGCTGGTGCTGAATGCGTCGCCGATGGCGTTCGCCGGCGGCTTGGTGCCGGTCAATGTCCGGCTTGAGGGTCTGGCCCTGGGAAATTCCGTCTCGCTGCGCCAGGGCGGCGTCACCGTCAACGCCAGCCTCAACGGGCCGCTGGTGCTTGGCCAAGCAGAGGCCGGCAGCGCCTTGAGCGTCGACGTGATCGCACAGCCCGACGGCCAGATCTGCGCGCTGTCAGCCCAAGCGCCCGCACAGGTGCCCGCCTCGGGGGCGCCGGTTTTCGTTCGCTGCGTACACACCGCGGCGCCGCGCATCACCGTGCCAACCACGGCGCCCGATGATCCACTGGGCTGGTGGCACAGCGGCGCCGGTCTGCGTCCGATCGCATACCCCGGCCTCGCCTACGAGAGTCGGCCCGGTGTGGTCGGCGGTCAGTTTCCCTACGAGTTCCGCCTGCTGGCGATGCGCTTCAACGGCCAGCCCCAGCCGATCTCCACTGCCAGCCTCGATTTCCGCCGCGGCACGTTGCGCTTCGTGCCCGCCGCAGCCGGCAGCTACGAGTTCGACATCGAGGTGCGCGACAGCGCCGCCGTGCCTAAGGTGGCTCAGCGCACCTTCGTGGTCAGCGCTGCGGCGAATCATTTCCTGTTCGTGGCGCCCGGGGGCGTCGATGCCCCCGGACGCGGCAGCATCGATCAACCGTTCCTGACAATTCCCTACGCACTGGCTCAAGGCAGTTCGACGCAGGCGCTGATGCTGCGGGCTGGCACATATGCAGGTCGCTTCGATCTGAACGACGGCCGCACCCGCCAGATCGTGTCCTACCCCGATGAAGTGCCGGTGCTGGCCATCAATCAAACGGGCAATATCACGGTGCGCTTCACTCAGGCACCCGCTGCGCGCCTGGAGGGGGTCGACATCACCGGCGTGCGCCAGTACGGCATCGTCAGCGATCCCTCCCTGCCCGGCCTGGTGGTGCGCCAGGTGCGGTTTCTGGATGGCGTGGTGGCCAACGGCGGTGAGAACCCGGCCTACATCCACGGCTGGGGCGATCTGCTGCAGCGGCATCGTTTTCTGGTGCAGGACTCCGAGTTCAACAACTACCCGGCCGGCTATGCCACCACCTGGTTTGACGCCGGCGATTCGCTGTTCGAGAACAACCAGGTGCGCCTGGGCGCCTCGACCGTCGGCGTGCACGACAAGGACAACTCGCAGCGCAATGTGTACCGCGAGAACTTCATCGAGTACGCGCCCGGCTTCGCCAACAACAACGGTATCCAGATCTCCGCGCAGTACGGCTCCGAGCAGGTCCACATCCACCACAACCTGTTCATCAACACGGGCGTGCTGCTCGGCGGCCAATGCCTGACCGAGGGCTGCACGATGCGCGCACACGACATCCACCACAACACGATCGCGACCGGCGCCATCGTGCTGCGCTGGGGTGCCTTCAATGTGGGCAGCGCCGACACCCGGATCAGCCACAACCTGATCCGCTCGACGCCCGCACCGTATGCCTGGGCCTCGTGCCTCAACACCGTGCCCGCCGCCTTCGCGACCCAGCTGCAGGCGCGCGCCAACCGTCTTGAGACCGGCAGCACCAACGCCATGCGCGACACCGAATGCGGCGGCTCGGTGATGAACATGAGCTGGGCCACGTGGCGCAACACCCACGGTCTGGACACGCTGGCCTCCGGCAGCGTGCTGAGCGCCAGCAGCGATCTGGTCGGCAGCGGCGCGCTGCTGCGTCTCCCCGCTGGCGATTCGCGCCTCGCCAGCCTGGGCCATCGTTACCCGCTGCCGATGAGCGCCAGCCTGAACGTGTTCGCCAACGGCTTCGAGTAAACGCCTGTCGGCTTGGCGCCGAAACGCGCCCAGGTCCATTCGGGTCGCGGCGGAAGTCGTCGCGCCGCAGAACATCCAACCCAAGAGAACATCTCACGATGAAGCGCCGCCAGTTCCTGCTGATGACCACGGCCGCCAGCGCCGGACTCACCCTGCGACCAGCTGCCGCGGCCTCGCACACGGAAGCGCTGGGCGGATCGAACGCAGTCTTCGCCGATGGCTTCGAGGTGGTGCCCCCCAGCACCAACACCGCCTATCTGTTTCCGCCCGGCTACTTCGAACCCGACAGCCTGTTGCCGCTGCAGAAGATCTACCCGCAGAGCGATGCCGTCACCGCGGCCGCCTCGCACCATCGACGCGCCTATCCCGGGCTGCGCTGGGAGTGCCCGGTGCGCGCGATGGGCGGCAGCAATCCGCGCTTCTACGAGCTTCTGTCCGGGCCTGCAGGCATGCGTGTCGGCGAATTTCTGCAGCGCGATGCGTTCGGCGACTACGTTCCAACGCCGGACTACGCGACGCTCATCTGGGAATCGCCGGTCGCCGGCAGCTATCTGATCCGCGTGCGCTGCAGCGATCAAAACAGCACGCCGGTGCTGTTCGAGTTTCGCCTGCAGGTGGCACTGGATGGACATCTGTTCACCGCACCGACGGCGCTGGGCAGTGGTGACGGCAGCAGCCCGCAGAATGCGATGGCATGGAACCAGGCGATGCTGGGCAACGGCATCGTCTCGCCGAGTCGCGGCAAGGTGCTGGTGTGTCGAGGCGGCAGCTATACGCTGAGTGACGACCTGCTGGTCAACGCCAGCCATATGGCGACTTCGCTGATCGCCTACCCGGGCGAGATCCCGGTGTTCAATCGAGGCATCCAGATGCGCTCGTCCGACGTGTTCGTCGGCGGCCTGCGTTTCGACGGCGTCGGCACCGGCAACTTCGGCGTGATCAACGACTGGAAGTTCAACCACCGCTGGAGCGTCTGGCGCTGCCACTTCGAGCGCTGCTTCAACTCGAACACGGCGCAGAACAACAACCAGTCCTGCATCGGCGCGGTGAACGGCGGGCGGGCCGCGGGTCGGCAGCACCTGCTGCTGGCCGAGAACACCTATCGCAACTGCAACGGCCTGCACGGCTACGATTTCTACAACGTCGACACGCATCTGTGCGAACGCGAGACCTTCGTGATCGATGATCCAAGCATCGCTGTCCGCCACTCGGTGTGGTTTCCGAAGGGCTACTGCCGCTTCTACGAGATCTCGTTCTGCCGCGCCGATCTGCCGCCGCAGGCGGTGGAGGTCGAGAACATCATCCAGGCGCACAACGGTGCGTACGCCGTGTCGCTGCCTGGCGTGGGCTCGATCGAGTACAACTTCGTGCGCGGCGGCAGCAATGTCGGTGGCCTGGCCAGCAACGGCGCGGCCAACGGCACCGCGCCGAACGTGGGGCCGATCACGCTGGTCAACCAGGTGCGACGCAACACCTTCGTCGGCAAACAACTCGGCGTGCGCAATTGGGATCGTGGTTCCGGGGTCGACCGGCACAGCTACTTCGCTGCGAACGTGCTGCAGACCGCAGGCAACGGCGCCGTCGGTCTCCTGGGGGCGGCGAACGCGAACCCGGTCTGGTTCATCGAGCGCGACGCGTTGAGTGCAGGCAGCGGTCTGGTCGACGCGGCAGGACGACTGGTCAACACGTCGTTCCGTGGCCGCCGCGGCGCACAGGTGTGGAGATCTGAATGAGCATCCGACCTGGCTGGAGACCGGCGACGCGGGTCGCAACAACGGCAGCGGCACACTGTGGGTGAACGGCTCGATCCTGCTCAGCAGGCGCGACTCCCCATTCCTTGCTGCCGGCGTTGCCGCCGAGTGGGAAAACGTGTGGATGGACCCCAGCTACGGCGGCCGTCCCGCCGTGGCCCAGGAATGGATGGACATCGGGCACGTCTACGTGTCGGTGGGGACAGCCGCAGAAACGGTGTTCCTCGATGGCTTCGAGGCGATGACCCATTGACGGATTGACGAGCGCGCGCAGATCGCGGCGCTTGCCCGTTCGGCGGTCGCTCCGTCAGGTGCTGCTGAGCGCGGACCGTGCCCGCCCGCTGCGATCTGCCTTCTAGCATCCCGAATCGGGAATTCCGCACTCCACAACGCGAAAGGCCCCGCTCGGCGGGGCCTTTCGCGTTGTGGAGTGTTCGCCGCAGGCCGCTGACTAGTCGCCCATCAGCTTCTGGCGGTGCTCCCAGCGCTCCTGGGCGTCCAGGCACAGGGTGGCGATCGGACGCGCCTCAAGCCGGTCCACGCCGATCTCCTCGCCGGTTTCCTCGCAGTAACCGTACGAGCCATCGTCGACGCGCTTCAGCGCTTTCTCGATCTTGCTGATCAGCTTGCGGTAGCGGTCGCGGGTACGCAGTTCCAACGAGTTCTCGGTCTCACGAGTGGCGCGCTCGGCTTCGTCGCCGACATCACGCACTTCCTCGCGCAGGTTGTCGATGGTCTGCTTCGACTCTTCCACCAGCTCCGCGCGCCAGTTGACGAGCTTCTGGCGGAAATACTCGAGCTGCAGGGGGCTCATGTATTCCTCACCGGCCTTGGGCTTGTAGCCGGCGGGCAGTTCGACCCGAACGGCCGACGGCGCGGTGAGCAGCTCCTGTGGAGCGGCCGGGCGATTGGGCTTGACCCCCCGCGCGCGCGCGCCGGGCTCGGCCGCTTTGGGGCTCGGGCTCGGTGAAGGGCTTGCGGCGGGGCTGGTGGCTTTACCTTTGGTGACGCTGGGTTTCATCGTGTTCCCTGTTTCGCTTTTGGCGTCCGTGCGGCTTGCCGCGGCCGGAGCACTGATCTTGGACTTGCCGGTCGGCGCCGCCGGAGCGGTCACTTTGACATGGCCGGTTTCTGGTTTCTTGGTCGAAGTCGGAGTTTTCGCATCCGGCGCGGGTGCGGGCTTCGATTTCGCGGAAGGAACGGTGGCTTTCACCATTCCAGCAATTGCTTTGGTAATGCTCTTGACGGTGCTGACGGCTTTCTCGGTCGCCACAGCCACCGGACTGGGCTTCGGAACAATCGTCGGCTTTGGCTGGGGTTTGGTCGCCGGCTTCGCAGCAGCCTTGGGCAGTTGCACAGCGATTGGCTTGCCTGGCGCCTTGACCGCCACCTTCGCCGCGGGCTGCTTGATCGGCGGTTTGACCACTTTCGCCGCGGGTTTCGCGACTGCCTTGGCGGCAGGCTTGGAAGTCTTAGCTGCACCCGCAGCGGTTTTGGCCGCCTTGGCTGGAGCTTTTGCCGCTTTCGTCTTCGCTGCCACGTTAGCCCTTCCCTTGTATGAGTTGCTTGAGGCTCAGCGGGCGCGTGTTATAGCCTGTCAACTGCGCTGCGGCAAGCAAAACACGTGCGACCCGTTGCGCTTCGGCACCGTCTCGGCTGCTTTGAAACCGCTCCCTTCGCGAGTTTGCCTCCCCCGTTTGGCCCCATGGACAACGCCCGGCTGCGCGCTCCGCGGGCGGCTGTTCGAGGCCTCAATCTCACTTAACGCCAGAAGACGCCCGGTGCAACGACTGCTGATCCTACTCCTACGAGGTTACAAGCGATTCATCAGCCCGTTGCTGGGTCAGCACTGTCGTTTCCATCCGAGCTGTTCGATCTACTCGATGCAGGCGATCGAGCGCTTCGGTGCCGTGCGCGGCAGCTGGCTGACCGTACGCAGGCTGCTGCGCTGTCAGCCTCTGTGCGAGGGCGGGCTGGATCCGGTGCCTGAGACCTGGCCACGCCGCGGCGAGCATCGAGGCTGCGGCCATTCGCATCAGGCCGCTGGCGATGAGTAGTCCGCACCGGGTGCCGCTGCGCGTGATGGCCATACGCGTGCTGATCGCGGTGGTCGGACTGGTCGGCGCAGCCGCAGCCCGAGCTTCCAACCTGCCCGAGCGGCTGCCGCAGGGGGGCACCGTCATTCTGCAGTTGGCGGCCGGTGAGTCAGCCCGACTGGATGGCCGCACGCTGCGGGTTTCGGACGAAGGTTGGGTCGTGTTCGGCGCCGGACGCGATGCCAGCCAACCGCTACGCTTCGAACGCATGGATACGCAGGGCACGGTGACGCGCAGTGAGATTCGCCTGGTGCCGCGCGATTTCCGCATCGAACGCGTCGACGGCTTGCCGCAGCAGACCGTCACGCCTGATCCGGCCCTCGCAGCGCGCATCGCGCGCGAGCAAGCCCTGGTCACACGTGCCCGTGAGCGCGACGATGCGCGCGCTGATTTCGCCGCAGGCTTCGTGCGGCCCGTGGCGGGCGGCCGTATCAGCGGGGTCTATGGCAGCCAGCGCATTCTCAACGGCGAGCCGCGGGCGCCGCATATGGGCCTGGACATCGCGGTGCCCACCGGCACGCCGATCACGGCGCCCGCCGCCGGCATCATCAGCTTCGCCGAGCCCGACCTGTATCTCACCGGCGGCACCGTGCTGTTGGACCACGGCCACGGCCTGTCGTCGAGCTTTCTGCATCTGTCGAAGATCGACGTCCAGCCCGGTCAGCGCGTCGAACGCGGCGAGCGGATCGGCGCGGTCGGCGCCACCGGCCGCGCTTCGGGCCCGCATCTGCACTGGGGCTTGAACTGGTTCGACACCCGGCTTGATCCGGCCTTGTTGATCCCTTGAGCCCTGACACTCTTCCCTCCTGCCGACTGGAACCCCTCCATGCCCTCGTTCGATATCGTGTCCGAAGTCGATGCCCATGAACTCACCAATGCGGTTGATCAGGCCAGCCGCGAGCTCGGCAAACGCTTCGATTTCCGCGGCACCTCGGCGGCGTTCGAGCTGGAGGAAAGCGCCGTCAAGATGGTCGGAGACAGCGAGTTCCAGCTGCAGCAGATGATGGACATCCTGCGCCAGCGCCTGACCGCCCGGAACATTGATGTGCGCTGTCTGGACCCTTCGGACATCGAGACCAATGTTTCAGGTGCGCGACAGACGGTGAAGGTCAAGCAGGGCATCGAGCAGGCAACAGCCAAGAAGATTGTCGCGGCGATCAAGGCCAGCGGGCTCAAAGCCGACACCCAGATCCAGGGCGAGAAACTGCGCGTCAATGCGAAGAAGCGCGACGACCTGCAGGCGGTGATGGCGCATCTGCGCAAGACCGATCTGGAGCTGCCGCTGCAGTTTGACAATTTCCGCGACTGAGAGCTCTGCGCGTCGTTTCGACGCGCCGGCTTGGGGGCGCGCAGAGATGCAAAGCTCTCAGCGCGCCTGTTCCGCACGCGGCAGCGTTTCCTATCTCAGCGCGCCTGTTCCGCACGCGGCAGCGTTTCCTATCTCAGCTCGCCTGCTCCGCACGCGGCTCTCGCCACCGCTGGGCTCCAAGGAAAATCATGCGCAGCTGGCGCACCAGCTCCTGCAATTGCTCGCGGGCAGCTTGCGCGTCGCCTTCGGGCAGATCGAGGATGGCATTGATCGCATTGATCACCGTCGCCACCACCAGCCGACACAGCAACCCGAGAGTCGGAGCATCGAGATCGGCCATCAGCCCCAGCCGACGCATGTCCTGGGCCATTTCCTGGGCGAAGTGGCCCTCTTCGGTACGGATGGCACGACGGATGACGGTCGCGCCGCCACCACGCTCGGAAGCGATGAACAGAAAGTGCGCGCGGTGCTGCTGCACGTAGCTGCGGAAGATCAGCACCGAGCTGTGCAGGATGTGGGTGGGCGGCAGGCCGGTGCGGCGCGCTTCGCGCAGCAGCCGGCGCAGCGTCACGCCCGACTCTTCGACCAAGGCCAGACCCAGCTCGTCGAGATTCGGAAAATGGCGATAGAACGCAGCCGGCACCACCCCGGCGCCACGGGTGATCTCGCGCAGGCTGAGCGAGGCGAAGCTGCGGCCGGTCCCCATCAGCGCCAGCGCCGCCGACAGCAGATGCGCGCGGGTCAGCTGGCGACGCTCATCGCGGCTGATGGCGACCTCGGCTTCGGGGCTGATGCGGTTGGGCATGCTTACTTTTGCGGTGGCGACATGCAGGCCCGCAAGTGTAGCGCCGCGGCTCACGCCACGCCGCGCTGCAGCCAGCGTTCGAACTCGGCGGCCGGCAGCCCGGGTGCGAACAGAAACCCCTGACCGCGATCACAGCCCATCGCAACCAACGCGACGCGCTGCTCCTCAGTCTCGACGCCTTCAGCCGTCAGCACCAGGCCAAGATCGCGGGCGAAGCCGACCACGGTGCGCACGATCGCCCGATGGCGCGGGTTTGCATCCATATCGCGGATGAATCCGCGGTCGATCTTGAGTGCGTCGAAGGGCGATTCCGCGAAACTGTCCAGCGAGGAGAATCCGGTGCCGAAATCGTCCACGACCAAACCAGCCCCGGTCGATTTGAGCCCGGCCAAGCGCTCGGCTGTGCTGGCGAAATCACTGCGGAAGACCCGCTCGGTGACCTCGATGTGCAGGCTGGATGCCGGCAGCTGCGATCCCACCAGGGCCTCATGCACCCGCACTGGCGTAGTTGGAGCGGCCACCAGACGTTCGTCCATGTTGATGTTCACCGACAAAGCGGAATGGCCCGGCAAGGCCTGCCAGATCGCCAGCTGACTGCAGGCACTTTGCAGCACCCACAGATCGAGCTCGCCGATCAGTCCGGCTTCCTCGGCCAGCCCCAGGAAGTCGTTTGGCAGCAGCAGACCGCGACGCGGATGCAGCCAGCGCACCAAGGCCTCGCAGCCCAACGCACGTCCGGTGCTCAATTCGACAATCGGCTGGAAGTGCACCACGAATTCGTTGCGATCCAGCGCCTGCCGCAGGTCGGTCTGCAGTTCAAAGCGACGGCGCGCATCGGCGTGCATGACCTCATCGAACACCGCGAAACCCGCCTTGCCGGCCGCCTTGGCGCGGTACATCGCGGTATCGGCGTCGCGCAGCAGTTGCTCCGGCCAGCGGTACTCGGCATTGCCGAGCACGATGCCGATGCTGGCGCCGGAATAGACTTCGTGACCGTCGACGCTGAACGGCCGCTGGAACAGGCCGCTGATCCGCGCAGCCATTTCCAGTGCACGTTCGCGCGAGCACTCGCCGTGCGGCAGCAGGCTGAACTCGTCGCCGCCGTAGCGCGCGAGCATCGCCTCGCGCCCCAACTGCAGTGAAAGCCGCTCACTGATCGCCACCAGCAGGCGGTCGCCGGCGCCATGGCCCAGGCTGTCGTTGACCCATTTGAAGCCGTCGAGATCGAGAAACATCACGGCGTAGTCATGGGCGCCGCGGGCCTGCGCTTCGCCCAGCGTGCGCAGCAGCTGCTGCTCGAATTGCCAGCGGTTGGACAGGCCGGTCAAGGGATCGAAATTGGCGTGAAAGCGCAGCAGATGCTCGGCCTCGCGCTGCCGGCTGATGTCAACGACGGAACCGGTCAGCTCCATCCCCCGTGCATCTTCGCCGGTGCGCCGCACACTCAGATTCACCCACACCAGACTGCCGTCGCCGCCCAGCAGCCGGGTGACGAAGTCATTGACCACACCGCCATCGCGCAGCGCCTGCAGCAGGCGTTCGCGGTCGTCCGGATCAGCGTAAAGGCTGTGAACCTGCTGGATCGCGGCCAGCAGAGTCCGGGCGTCGACGTAGCGCAACATGTGGGCCATTGCCGGGTTCACTTCGATCAAGCGTCCGGACTCGGTCGAGCGGAACAGGCCCACCGGTGAGTTCTGGAACAGTTCGCGATAGCGCGCTTCGGCTTCTTCCAGCGCCTGTCGCTGGCGGCTTTCGGCGGTGATGTCGCGCATCACGCCGGTCGAGGCGATATCGCCCTGGTAGAGCAGCGCATCGGCGTGCACCTCGCAGCTGACGGTGTGGCCGTCGCGGTGCATCAGCCGGATCACGTAGCGCTGGGCGTCGAGCGCGCCGTCTTCGCGCGCCTGCCGCCGCGCCTCCTGCGCGGGATGGTCTTCGGGGCAGACGAAATCCATGTAGGTCAGGCCGTTCAGCTCAGCGGGCGCATAGCCGAGCATCCCGGCCAGGGCCTCGTTGACGAACACCAGCCGGCCGCGCTGGATCAGGAACACGCCGTCGCGGCAGTTCTGCACCAGGGCGCGATAGAGCGATTCGGATTCCCGCAGCGCACGTTCGGCTTCGCAGCGGTCGCTGATGTCGATCATCGAGCCTTCGTAGAACAGCGGATTGCCCTGCGCATCCACCACCGCGCGCGCGTTTCCGCTGATCCAGATCAAGTGGCCATCGCGCCGGCGCATCCGCAGCTGGCGGGAGTGCAGGCGGCCTGACCCTGCGAGTTCCTCGCGCGCCCGTTGCGCATCGTCAAGATCGGCATACAGGCCGCTGACATCGTCGCCGAGCGCCAGCAGCATGTGGCTCGGCGATTCGTAGCCGAAAATGCGCGCCAGGGCCGGGTTCGCGTCGATCAGGCCGGCTCCAGGCAGGCTCCGATACAAGCCTTCAGCGGCGTGCCAATACAGTGATCGATAGCTCTCACGCAGGGGGTCATCGGTTTCGCAGGCAAGCTGCTCCGGCGCGCTGTCGAGCAGGACGAACACCACCTCCTCGCCCCGCCAGACCGCCAGCTCGCAGCACAACCGACACAGCAGCACGCTGCCATCGGCGTGTCGCACCATCACCCGAAGCCCGGAGACTCGTCGCTGTTCGCGCAGTCGGCCCCAGATCGCGGCACGAACGGCCAAATCGGGCCACAGCCCGATCTCCAGCGGCGTCCGTCCGACCACCTGCTCCGGTGCATAGCCCAAGGCGCGCTCGAAGGCCGGGTTGATCTCCAGCACCACGCCGCGGTCGGCGCTGAGCACAGCCACAATGCTCTCGGACAGTGCGAACGGGTCGATCAGGCCCACAGTTTCCCCTTGCGCGATACGCCCGCCGACAACGCTCTGATGGCCACGACAGCAACAGTGCCCACCCTAGTCGTCCTTTGCCTGGTCCGGGCCCGATGCGTGCGGCGTTTGCCGGTCCACCGCGCTTTCCTGCAAGCTTAGGGCCAATACACGCGGCGCCGGCCGCCGCATTCCGCCGCCCGCCCGCGCGGGTTGAGGCCGCCGTCGACCCTCCCGCATCGAGCCCTGCCTTGAAACCGCATAACTCCACGTTTCACACAACCCGGCGCGCCTTCAACCGGCTCGACCGCAGCCCGCTCTGGCTCGCCCTCGCCCTGTTGCTGGCGCCACCAGCGTTCGCCGGCTCGCCAGCGCCCGAAGACCTGCCCGACTGGAGCTTCTGCCGACCGCTGCAGTACTTGCCCTTTTATCGTCCAGATCTGCCGCAAAGCGGCGATCGCCAGCAGTCGCCTGTCGACATCGCCGCCGACGATTTTCAGATCGGCGAGGACGGCAGCTACACCCTGCGCGGTTCGGGTGAACTGACGCGCGCTGATCAGTTTCTGGCGGCCCCGGTTCTGCGCTATTACCAGTCGCCAGCGCGCTTCGAAGCCCCCGAAGGGCTGCAGTACCAGGATCGCGCCCTGCTGATCGAGGCGCAGTCGGCCAGCGGCGACCTCGTTGCCGACCGTACCCGGCTGGAAGGCCTGCGCTATCAGCTGCTGGAGCTTCGCGGCAACGGCGTCGCCGCCGCCGCCAGCCTGGAAGGCGAACGCAGTGCGCTGGAGTCGGTCACCTACACCACCTGCGATCCTGATTCGGAAACCTGGCAGTTCCGCGCCGAGAACATCCTGCTGGACACCAGCACCGGCATCGGCAAAGCCCGCAATGCCCGGCTGGAGCTCGGCGGCGTGCCGGTGTTCTATCTGCCCTATGTCAGCTTTCCGATCGACGACCAGCGCCGCAGCGGCTTCTTGTATCCGGGCGTGGGCTCCGGCAACAGCAACGGTCTGGACCTGCGTCTGCCCTACTACTTGAACCTGGCACCCAACTACGACGCCACCTTGACCGCGCGCAGCCTCGGCCGCCGCGGACTGATGCTGGGCGGCGAGTTCCGTTACCTGGGGCGCAATTTCTCCGGTAGCGTCGAGGCCGACTGGCTGCCCAACGACGACGTCAGCGGGCGCGACCGCGGCGCCGTGCGCTATCGCCACAACGGCCGTATCAATCAGAACTGGACCGTGGGCGCCGACCTCAATCATGTCTCCGACGACCGGTACTTCGAAGATTTCGGCGACTCGCTGACCAGCATCAGCACCACCCTGCTCGAAAGCCAGGCCGGGCTGTTCGGCCAAGGCAGCCTCTGGCGCGCCAGCGCGGTGGTACGCGACTTCCAGCTGGTCGACCCCTTGATTCCCGACAGCGCAGCGCCGTTCCAGCAGCTGCCGCAGGCACGCTTCGCCTACGCGTTGCCGCTGGGCCCGATTCGGCTGGGGCTCGATTCTGAACTGGTCGCCTTCGGCCACGACGAGCGCGACGCCGGCCAACGCTACGATCTACGGCCATGGCTGCGGATGCCGATCGAGCGCGCCTACGGCTTCGTCCGGCCGGAGATCAGCTGGCGCCATACCGGTTACCGGCTGGAGCGAGGCTTTCTGGACAGCCTGCCCGAGCGCACGCCCGAGCGCAGCCTGCCGATTCTGAGCCTCGACTCCGGCCTGGTGTTCGAACGCCCGGCCCGGTTGTTCGGCCAGAATCTGCTGCAGACCCTCGAACCCCGCGCCTACTACCTGCGCGCGCCCTATCGCGATCAGGACGCGCTGCCGCTGTTCGATACGCAGGAGCTGTCTTTCAGCTTCGCCCAATTGTTCCGCTCCAACCGCTTCACCGGTGCCGACCGGCAAATGGACGCCAACCAACTCACGCTTGCAGTCGGCAGCCGCTTTTTCGACGCGGACGACGGCCGTGAACGTCTGGCCGCCAGCATCGGACAGATCCGCTACTTCGACCCGCCGCGGGTCGGGCTCACACCCGGCCAAGTGCCACTCGATCGCGACGCCTCGCCCTTTGTCGGCGAGATCTCGGTGAACATCAGCGAGCGATTCTCCGCCGGCATCGGCAGCCAGTGGGACAACGACGCCCGCCGCACCGACCTGTCGGCGGTGCGCGCGCAATATCGCTTCGGCGACGGCGGCGTGGCCAACCTCAGTTATCGCTTCCGCCGCACCGGCGGCGTGCCGGTGGAGCAGGTCGACAGTACCTGGCTGGTGCCGGTCAGCCCGGCCTGGCGTCTGCTTGGACGCTGGAACTACTCGATCGCCGACCGCTCGACCATCGAAGCCTTCGCCGGCCTGCAGTGGGAAAGCTGCTGCGTCGCGGTACGGGTGCTGGGTCGCCACTACGTGCGCAACCGCGAGGGCGAGAAGAACAACGCCCTGTACGTAGAGATCGAGCTGAAGGGCCTGGGCCGCTTCGGCCGCGACTCCGAGGAGCTTTTGCAGCGTGCTATTCTCGGCTACTCGCGTTGAGCGCAGGCTGCGGCGCCGCGACGCTTGTTTAAGCCGCGTCCATGCGCCCCATGCCAGCCTTGGCCGCGCGCTGCAGCCGTCCGATCGCGTTCGCCCGGTCCCGCTGCCGTACTCCTGACCACCCGACCTCACGAGACCGTTCACACATGAACCGGATCGCCCCGCTTCGACTGCTGCGCCCCGCCTGTTTCACCGGACTCCTGACCGCACTGTTCGGCCTCAACCTTCTACAACCTGCCCAGGCCCAGCTCGCCGTGCCGATGGCGCCGGTGGAAAGCGTGGTCGCAGTGGTCGAGGAGGATGTGATCCTGCGCAGCGAGCTGGACCGCGCCATCGCCAACATCCTGACCCAGTACGCCGACCGCCGCGACCAGTTGCCCCCGCAGGCCGCACTGGAGAAGCAGGTGCTGGAACGCCTGATCCTGGTCAAGCTGCAAGTGCAGCGCGCGCGCGAAGGCGGCATCCGCGTGCAGGATGCCGAGGTCGAGGATTCGATACGCCGCATCGCCGAGCAGAACAACATCACCGTCGATCAGATGCGCGCGCAGCTGGCGGCGGACGACATCGACTTCAGCGAGTTCGCGCAGTCGCTGCGCGACGAGATCACGGTGCAGCGCCTGCGCCAGTCGATCACCCAGAGCCGGGTCAATGTGAGCGAGAGCGAGATTGACATCCTGTTGGCCGGCGACAGCCTGCAAACCGGGCAGATTCGCGCCGCCAACATCCTGGTCGCCTTGCCCGACGGCGCAACGGCTGAGCAGATCGAGCTGGGGCGGACCAAGATCGAAGGCGTGCGCGGGCTGATCGAGCGTGGCGAGATGACCTTCAACGCGGCCGCGATCCGCTACTCGGATGCGCCCAACGCGCTGGAAGGCGGCGACCTGGGCTGGCGCCGCTTTGACGAGATTCCGCCGCTGTTCGCGCGCATGCTCGAAGGCATGCAGCCGAACCAGGTTTCGCCTGCGGTCCGTGGGCCGGGTGGCTTTCAGCTGTTGCAGCTGACCGATCGCCGCGAGGCCGGCCCGGAAAAGGTCACCGAATACAACGCTCGCCACATCATGGTGCGCATCACCGAAGTGGTCGACCGCGCCCAGGCTGAGGCCCGCATCCAGGCGCTGAAAGCGCGGCTCGACGCCGGTGAGGATTTCGCCGCCTTGGCCAAGGGCGAATCGGACGACAGCATGACCCGCAACCAGGGCGGCGACATGGGCTGGTTCCCCGTCTATGGCTGGGGTCAGGCGATCGGCGACAACCTGCTGACCTTGGAAGACGGCCAGACCTCGGCGCCGTTTGCCAGTGACACCGGCTGGCACGTCCTGCAGCGCTTGGGATCTCGCGAGCAGGACGTCACCGAGAAGGTGCGCCGCGATGAAGCCCGCGAAGCGATCGCCCGCCGCAAGGCGGAGGACGAGTACGAGCGCTACCTGCGCCAGATCCGCGACGAAGCCTACGTCGAAACCCGGCTGGCCGGTTGAGCAGATGCACCGCATGCAGCGGCCCGCGTCGGCGCTGCACGCTGTGACCGGGCCGATGTCGGCTTCGGCAGATGCGAGGCCGGTCCGTCTGCTGCTGATTGCCGGCGAACCCGCCGGCATCGGCCCCGAGCTGGCTCTGAAGTTGGCCCTGCGTGAACGCCCCTGCGAGCTGTTGGCGCTTGCCGATAGCGCACACCTGCGCGCACTCGCAAGCCACCTCGGGCTGGCCGTACAGATCAACGACTACAGCGGCGGCGCCATCACCTGCGCCGCCGGCCAACTGAGCGTGCTGACCGAGCCGCTGGCACACACGGTCGAACCGGGCCTGGTCGATGTCGCCAATGTCCCGCAGCTGCTGCGCTGCATCGACCGCGCAATCGACCTGTGCCTCGACGGCAGCTTCGATGGGCTGGTCACCGGCCCGGTGCACAAGGCCATCATCAACGCCGCGGGCGTTCAGTTCAGCGGCATGACCGAACGCTTGGCCGCGCGCGCCGGTGCCGACGATGTGGTGATGATGCTGGCCTCGCCGACGCTGCGGGTCGCACTCGTCACCACGCATCTACCGCTGTCGGCGGTGCCGGCCGCGATCACCGCCGAACGCATCGCCCGCATCGCGCGTCGCTTGCACCTCTCGCTGCAGCAGGATTTCGGCCTGCCCCAGCCGCGCATCGCAGTGCTGGGTCTGAACCCGCATGCAGGCGAGGACGGCCACCTGGGCCGCGAGGAGATCGAGATCATCAGCCCCTGCCTGCACGCGCTGCGTGCCGAAGGCCTGAACCTCGGTGGCCCGCTGCCGGCCGACACCGCCTTTCTGCCGCAGGTTCTGAAGGACTATGACGCGGTACTGGCGATGTACCACGATCAGGGCCTGCCGGTGCTGAAGTACAGCGACTTCGAGCAGGCGGTGAACATCAGCCTCGGCCTGCCCTTCGTGCGGGTTGCGGTCGATCACGGCACCGCGCTCGCCCTGGCCGGCACCGGCACCGCCGACCCCAGCAGCCTGATCGCCGCATTTGAAACGGCCTTTGCCATGGCCAGCCACCGCAGAGCCGCCCGCGCATGAGCCACCAGACCAAGAAATCCCTCGGCCAGCACTTCCTGGCCGACCCGGCGATGATCGAAAAGATCGTCTGCGCGATCGGCCCGCAGCCCGGCCAACGGCTGATCGAGATCGGCCCCGGTGCCGGCGCGATCACGCGTCCGCTGCTGCAGCGCCATGGCGCGCTGACCGTGATCGAATTCGATCGCGATCTGATCGCACCACTGACTGCACTCGGCGCTGAGCTGGGCGCCGAGCTCAACATCGTGCATGCCGATGTGCTGACCGTCGACTTCACCGCGCTGGCCGGTGACCAGCCGATCCGCCTGGTCGGCAACCTGCCCTACAACATCTCCTCGCCGATCCTGTTTCATGCGCTCGACCACCTGCCAGTGATCACTGACATGGTGTTCATGCTGCAGAAGGAGGTGGTCGATCGCATGGCCGCCGCGCCCGGCAGCAAGGTCTATGGCCGGCTCTCGGTGATGCTGCAGGCGCGCTGCAAGGTGACCCCGCTGATCAAGGTGCCGCCGGGCGCGTTCCGGCCGCCGCCGAAGGTCGATTCGGCGGTGGTGCGGCTGGAGCCGCGCCCGGCCGATGAGCTCGGCCTGCAGCAGCCGGCGCTGTTCGAGCGCGTGGTGCGTGCGGCCTTCGCGCAGCGCCGCAAGACCTTGCGCAATGCGCTGGGCGAGGTCTGCAGCGCCGAGCAGATGCAGGCGCTCGACATCGATCCCGGCGCCCGCGCCGAGACCATCGCCGTCAGCGACTACGTGCGTTTGGCCAATGCCCTCGGCGCAGCCTGAACGAATCGCGACCTGCAGCGGCGGGCGAGGCTAGAATGCCGCGCATGACTACACCACCCACCATGCAGACCGGCGCCTTGATCGTGGTCGAGGTCCGCAGCGCCTATCTGCCGGAACAGTCGCAGCCGGAGGCCAACCGCTACGCCTTCAGCTACACGGTCCGACTGTCCAACCGCGGCAGCGAGCCGGCAAAGCTGGTTGATCGCCACTGGATCATCACCGACGCTGACGCCCGCGTTGAGGAAGTCCGCGGCGCCGGCGTGGTCGGCGAGACGCCGCATCTGGCGCCCGGCCAGAGCTACGAATACACCTCCGGCGCCGTGTTGCGCACGCCAGTGGGGCGGATGCACGGCAGCTACGGCTGGATCACCGACGACGCGCTGCGCTTCCGTTCGCCCATCCCCGAGTTCGTGCTCAGCATGCCGCGCGTTCTGCACTGATGGCCGTCTACGCGATCGGCGACATCCAGGGCTGCCTGGATCCTCTGCAACGCCTGCTGGACGCGATCCGCTTCGACCCGGCCAATGACCGTCTGTGGTTCTGCGGCGACCTGGTCAACCGCGGTGGTGATTCACTCGAAGTGCTGCGCCTGATCCACTCGCTGGACATCCACAGCACGGTGGTGCTCGGCAATCACGACCTGTCCCTGCTGGCAATTGCTGCGCGTCCGGAGAACGAGCGCCGTCGCACCAATGCCGAGCTGCAGAAGGTGATCTTCGCCGACGACGGCCCGCAGCTGCTCGACTGGCTGCGTACGCGTCCGTTGGTGCATGTCGACCAAAGCCTGGGCTGGATGATGCTGCATGCCGGGCTGGCACCGAAGTGGACGGTGAAGATCGCCCGCGCCCGCGCGCATGAGGTCGAGCAACGCCTGGCCGGGCCCAACCACGCCAAGCTGCTGCGCAGCATGTTCGGCAATCAGCCCGCCACCTGGAGCCCGAAGCTCGACGGCATGGACCGGGTCCGCTCGATCATCAACATCTGCACGCGGATGCGCTTCTGCTCGCCCAAGGGCACCCTGGATTTCGACGAGAAAGGTCGCCCGGGCAGCCAGAAGGCCGGCCTGTATCCGTGGTTCGAAGTGCCCGGCCACGCCGAGCGCGAACTGAAGATCGTCTGCGGCCACTGGTCCACGCTCGGGCTGTTCCAGGGCCTGGGCGTACATGCCATCGATACCGGCTGCGTGTGGGGCGGCAAACTGACGGCGCTGCGTCTGGACACTGAGATTCCGCAGTTGATACAGGTGGCCGGAAAGTTCGGTGGCAAACCCGAATAGGCCGCCCTGCGCCTCGTCACGCCCCCTGGAGCCCTGCGCATGAACCCGTTTCCCCGCATCAGCCTCAGCCTACTTGCAGGCGCGCTGTTGTTCGCGTTGCCGCACTCCCGCAGCGCTGCACAGGACACGCAAGCCGAAGACGCCGTTGAGATCGACCCTGCCGCGGCCGAAAAGGCCGCCAAGAAGGTGGTCACGGACAGCCGGCTGCTGACCGCGGTCGAAGCCGAGGGCCTGAAGTTTTCGGTGGCCAGCAATGGAAATCTTGAGGTGCTGATCGACTACAGCGAAGAGTCGCGTACCCAGCAGGTGTATCTGCAGTCGAAGACCTTCCGCTACGACGACAACGAGTTCCGCGACGTGTATTCGATCGCCTACCGCTTCGACGCCGCAGCCGGGCTTGAGCCCGCGCTGGCGCAGCGCCTGCTGGAGGCGAGCAACAGTTTCACCCTGGGTTTCTGGGCGACTCAAGAAGGCACCGTCTACTGCATCGTCCGCCTGCCGGCGCGCGCCACGCCCAGCCAGGTCCGCGACGCAATCATGTTCGTCGCCGCTGAAGCCGATGAGCTGGAGAAAGAGCTTCTCGGCAGCGACGAGTTCTGAAATGCACAGGCCGCGGTGGGCTTCCCCGCCGCGGCCTGCTGATCAAGGGTGGGCCTTCCGTGGCCCCCGGGCAAACCCGGAATTCTGCCGCCGCGCACCACGGCGCGGCGGGCCTGGACGTATCAGCGCTCAGGCGCGTTCGTCTCGTCCTCGCGCGACGGCGTCACGGTGACGAAGCTGGTCTGCTCGCCGCGGCGGATCAGCAGCATCACCGGCTCGCCCGGCTTGGCGTCCTTCACGGCCGCATTGAACTCGGCAGCGCTGCCGACACTGGTGCGGCCCACCATCAGCACGACGTCGCCCTCGCGCAGCTCGGCGCGGCGTCCGGCAATACCGCGAATGCGCTGGATAACCACGCCCTCGCTGCTCTTCAGCCCCAGCGCTTCGCGCTGTTCCGCAGTGAGATCCTGCACATCCAGGCCCAGCGGGTTGGTCGGGGCCGCCGAACCATTGCGCTCAGCGCCGCCCGCCTGCTGCGATGCATCGCGCGGCAGTTCGCCGACCGTGACCGCCAGCTGGCGCTCGCGGCCATCGCGGAACACGGTCACATCGACCTTGGTGCCCGGGCGGGTTGCGCCGACGGCCGGCGGCAGATCACTGCTGCGGTTGATCGTTGTGTTGCCGAACTTCAGGATCACATCACCGCGCTGGATGCCGGCCTTCTCGCCCGCGCTGTCCGGGCTGAAGCCGTTGACCATCGCGCCGCCCGGGCGCGGCAGACCCAGCACCTGCGCCGCTTCGCGTGTGACTTCCTGGATCTGCACGCCAAGCAGGCCGCGCGCCACGAAGCCGGTGTCCTTGAGCTGCTCGACCACGTCCATCGCGACCTCGATCGGAATCGCGAACGAAACGCCCATGTAACCGCCGGTGTTAGAGAAGATCTGCGAGTTGATACCGACCACCTCGCCCTTGATGTTCAGCAGCGGGCCACCGGAGTTGCCGCGGTTGATCGGCACGTCGGTCTGGATAAAGGGCACGTACTGCTGACCGGTCATCTGCGAGGAGCGGCCCAGCGCGCTGACGATACCGGCGGTGACCGAGTGCTCGAAGCCGAACGGCGAGCCGATTGCGACCATCCACTGGCCGGGCTTGAGTGCGCTGGAGCTGCCGATCTTCGAGGCCGGCAGGCCGGTTTCCTCAAGCTTGAGCAGGGCGACGTCGCTTTGCGGGTCGCTGCCGACCACGCTGGCTTCCAGCTCGCGGCGGTCGCGCAGTCGCACGATCACCTGATCGGCGCCATCGATCACATGGTGATTGGTCAGCACATAGCCATCGCTGGAAATGATGAAACCTGTGCCCATCGAGGTGCGGTCGCGCGGCATCTGCGGCATGCCGGGCTGCTGCTCGAAGAAGCGCCGGAAGATCTCCGGCATTTCCTCTGCGTCCATGTCGTTGGGGCCCTGGCGCGCCGCCGCTTCCGCGGTGCGGGTGGCTTCGATATTGACCACCGATGGGCCGGCCGCTTCCACCAGCTCGGTGAAGTCGGGCAGGGTCTGGGCTTCGACCGAGCCGGCCAGCATCAGCACGGCGCCAAGCCAGAAGGAATGCAGCGGGTGTGTGGTGCTCATGGGCGTCGAACTTCCTCATGGGTTTGGGTTTGAAGAGGCGTGCGGGCGCAGGCCTCGCGATTCAAGCTGCCTGGCTGCGTGTCGGACCTTGCTTGGCCGGGCTGCTAGGTAGATCCACCGTCGCCGTCGCGCGCCGCTGTCGGCGCGCTGCCGCGCAGTTCGGGCTGGCTGATCGGGACGCGCTTTGAAAGCAGAAGGGCAAGCGAAGTTCCACCGACCGCGCCGACCGCAGCGGCCACATCGCCCCAGGCCTGCAGTGCAGCAGCGCCCAGCAGCAGCCCGAGTACCGGCAGGCCGTAGCCCAACAGCGCCTGGCGCTGAAGTTGGCCCGAGGGCAGGTAAAGGACGACGCGTTGACCGACAGCCCAAGGCTGGCCGGTCGCAGGATCGGTCGATGCAGGCAGGCTCAGCGAGCTGTCGGTACGGCCGCCGAACACCTGGCAGCGACCACCGCAGCCGCCACAATCACTGCACTGACCCAGCAGGCGCAGCTCGACGCGATCTGTCGCGACCTGCACCACCTCCGCCGCGCGTTCGCTCACGGCGGGCGCTGCGGATTAGTGCGCGTTCGCCGCGCGCAGCGGCGGCTGCAGAGATTCGAGCGGTGCGGCGTTCGGCATCAGCGGCGAATACGGCACCAGCACCAGCCGGCCGTCGGGCTGCAGCACCGGAACGTAACGCACCGGAACCGAGCCGGTCATCGGCAGTGGATACGCACCCATGCCACTCTGCCCGGCGACAGTGTGCGCAGCACGCGACAGATCGGGGCGCAGGTCCTGCTCGCGCAGGCCGGTGGGCGCCACTTCGGCCAGTTCGCTGCCCGGCGCCTGCAGCGGCGAGTTCGCCTGCGGCACGGTGATGATCGCAGCCAGTGCGACGGCCGCCGCCACTGCGCCGCCGCCGATCCAGCGTGCAATGCCGTGGCCATAGCCACGCGCCGGTGCCGACTCGGCCTCGATCGCAGCCTGCACCCGCGCGCTGAAATCCAGCGGCAGCGGCGGGCCGGCTTGCCCGCGCAGGCTGTCACCGATCAAGTGGTAGTTCGACCACGCGGCCTTGAGTTCAGCGTCGGCGGCCAGGCGCTTCAGCAGGAAGCGACGACTGTCGGCGGCCAGCTCGCCGTCGGCATAGGCCGAGAGCTGCTCGCGCGTCTCGGCGCTCGGATCAACAGGGGCGTCGTCGCTGCGGTGGGTGTTCATGGACGGACTCGCTCGTCGGTGCCCATCATCGGGCGCAGTTTCTGGTCGATGGCGTCGCGGGCGCGGAAGATCCGCGAGCGCACGGTGCCGATGGGGCAGCCCATGGTCTGGGCGATGTCTTCATAGCTGAGGCCATCAACCTCACGCAGGGTGATGGCGATGCGCAGTTCATCCGGCAGCGCTGCGACCGTAGCCGCCACGGTGCGTTCAATCTCCTGCCGCGCGAGTTCATGCTCGGGTGTGTCGGTGTCGCGCAGCCAGGTGCCGCCGTCGTACTGCACGGCGTCGGATGCGTCGATGTCGTCGGTGGGCGGGCGCCGGCCACGCGCCACCAGATGGTTCTTGGCGGTGTTGACCGCGATCTTGTACAGCCAGGTGTAGAACTGCGCGTCGCCGCGGAAGTTACCCAGCGCGCGGTAGGCGCGGATGAAACTCTCCTGGGCGACGTCCTGGCATTCGCTCCAGTCGTTGATGTAGCGCGAGATCACGCTGACCAGTTTGTGCTGGTACTTGCGCACCAGCAGATCAAAGGCGCCCTTCTCACCTGCCTGCACACGGCGGACCAGCTCGTAGTCGATTTCGTTCTCGGCCATGCGCGGCCGCTCGGCGGAGGACTCGACCGCAGCAGGTTCAGCAGGGACAGGTTCAAGACGGGAAGACACGGTCGGGGGCATCTCCCGCGGGTTGAGGACAGGGAAATCGAGAGTGTTCATGGCGAGGACGGCGTTCATACCGGCCTGCGACCCTCGGTTTAGTGTGAAAGTTCACTTCGACTTGGCCACCCTACGCCACCGGATTGACCGCAGCATGCAGCAGTCCGGATCATAGCCCCTCGATTCACCTGGCGTGGCGGGCCGAACCTGTCCGCCCGCCCCTCTGCAGGAGACTCCCATGTTCGACGGCTTGCGCTTCAATCACTGGCGCGCGGAAGTGCGCGACGACCGCGTGGTGGTCCTGACTTTCGACCGCGCGGCATCGAGCGTGAACACGCTGGCGCGCGCGGTGCTGGAAGAGCTCGAACAGATCATCGAACGCGTGGCGATCGAGAAGCCAAAGGGCCTGGTGGTGATCTCGGGCAAGACGGCCGGTTTTGTCGCCGGCGCCGACATCGGCGAGTTCAAGGTCTATCACGAGCGCGGCACCGTGTTCGAGTCGATCCGCTACGGCCAGAACGTTTTTCAGAAGCTGTCGGAACTGCCCTGCCCCACCGTCGCCGCGATCCACGGCCACTGCATGGGCGGCGGCACCGAACTGGCGCTCGCCTGCCGCTACCGCGTCGCAAGCACCGACGACAGCACCCGCATCGGCCTGCCCGAAGTGAAGCTCGGCATCTATCCCGGCTGGGGCGGCAGCGTGCGCCTGCCGCCGCTGGTCGGCGCGCCGGCCGCCTTCGACATGATGCTGACCGGCCGTGCACTGTCGGCCAGCAATGCGCGCG
Organism: Aquimonas sp.; assembly: GCF_044377145.1. NCBI lineage: Bacteria > Pseudomonadati > Pseudomonadota > Gammaproteobacteria > Lysobacterales > Lysobacteraceae > Aquimonas > Aquimonas sp. The sequence goes on along the minus strand of NZ_JBILJQ010000038.1, from coordinate 2,701 downwards.
CGATCGGCTTGGTCGACAAGACCTGCGAACCCGCCGTGCTGCTCGACACCGCACTCGGCCTGCTCAAGCGCGGAGTACAGCGGCCGCTGAAGCAGCGCCTCACCGCCTGGGCCACCAACTGGTGGCCGGTGCGGCAGGCGCTGGCGCCGATGCTGGTCAAGAAGGTCAGCCGCAAGGCACGCAAGGCGCACTACCCGGCGCCGTTCGCGCTGATCGAAACCTGGCGCCGCAGCGGCGGGCCGGTCGAGGCGCGGCTGGTGGCCGAGGCCAAGTCGGTTGCCAAACTCGCAAACACGCCGACCGCCCAAAACCTGGTCCGCGTGTACTTCCTGCAGGAGCGGCTGAAGAGCCTGGGCGGTAAGTCGCACGACATCCACAACGTGCATGTGGTCGGCGCCGGTGTGATGGGCGGCGACATCGCTGCCTGGTGCGCACTGCGCGGCTTCGAGACCACCCTGCAGGACCGCAGCCTGGAACAGGTGCAGCCGGCGATTGCGCGTGCCCACACCTTCTACGAGAAGAAGATCAAGCGCGAAGACAAGCGCGCCGGCGCGATCGCGCGGCTCAAGGCCGATGTCGAAGGCGCAGGCGTGGCGAAGGCGGATCTGGTGATCGAGGCGATCTTCGAGAACCTCGATGCCAAGCGCGCGCTGTACGCCAAGGTCGAGGAGACCCTGCCCGCGGGCGCCCTGTTGAGTTCGAACACCTCGTCGATCGCGCTCGACGATCTGCGCGCGGAGCTGAAACATCCGGCGCAGTTCGCCGGCCTGCACTTCTTCAACCCGGTCGCGATGATGCCGCTGGTCGAGATCGTTCGGCACGACAGCATGGATGCCGAAACCGAGCGTCGCCTGGCGGCGTTCTGCCGCGCGATCGACAAGCTGCCGGTGCCGGTCGCCGGTACGCCGGGCTTTCTGGTCAACCGTATCCTGATGCCCTACCTGCTGGAGGCGATGACCTGCTACAGCGAGGGCGTGCCCGGGCCGGTGATCGACAAGGCCGCACTCGCCTTCGGCATGCCGATGGGCCCGATCGAGCTGGCCGATACCGTCGGCCTGGATGTCGCCGCCAGCGTCGGCAAGATCATGGCCGAGTTCCTCAACCTGCCGATCCCCAGCGGCCTCGACAGCCTGCTCGCCTCCGGCAAGCGCGGCCGCAAGGACGGCCAGGGTTTCTATACGTGGGAGAACGGCCGCGCCAAGAAGCCCGAGGTGCCGAAGGAGTACAAGGCACCGGAAGACCTGACCGATCGCCTGGTGCTGGCCTTCGTCAACGAGGCCGTGGCCTGCCTGCATGAGGGCGTGGTGGCCGATGAAGACCTGCTCGATGCCGGCGTCATCTTCGGCACCGGCTTCGCCCCCTTCCGCGGCGGCCCGATCGCCTACGTCCGCGCCGAGGGTGCGGCCAAACTCAAAGCGCGATTGGAACAACTCGCCACCCGCCACGGCCCGCGCTTCAACCCGCGGCCAGGTTGGGATGCGCTGATCGGCGGCTAGCCCACCCGCGTGTGACTGAACAAGTGACTGAGGCGGCCCCATGCGGAGCCGCCTCAGTTGTTTCAGGCACGATCGGCGCGCGGTGGCTGCTGCTCGCCCACGTGCTGGCGCGTGGCTTCCGCCGTTGCCACAGCTACGGTCTGCCGCAGCTCGACGCACGCACCTGCTGCAGCACGTGAGGACGGTGAGGCCACCCCGTCCGCATCAGCGCCGGGATGGCACCGGCAAAATCCCGAAACACCTTTTCCATAAGAAAGGTCGAAGGCCTCCACCATGCTTGTTCAACCACCGCATCGGAGCGCGGCTGCTCGCGATCTATCCTTTTGCGTTAGGCGTCAACGCGATCGACGCCGCCTGACGGAAACATGATGAAGACCCGCTTTGCGCGAAAACCCATGGAGGAAAGCGTGCTCCGAACTCTTTCCGCTTGTTCCTCTTGTCGGGCCTCGAACCCCTTGAACGCTGGGCAGGCGCTGACGTTGAAGACCACAACCGCATCCGAATAGTCTTTCAGAGCCTTCTTGGATGCCGTGCGCTCGATGATCGGGATCAGTTCTTCGAAGTCATCTCCAGGGTCACCAACGCGCAGGCCTCCAATCCCAGACTCGGCAAGCTCACGGCCTATTGACGCTCTAGCACTCCCGTCAATAGGATTTGCAATCTCTACTCGCTCCAATAGTCGCCCTTCTGCATCGTGAACTTCCGCGTCGAAACCTTGATTGCCAAGAACCGGCGAAACTTTGCAGCTTTCGGGATAGACCGCCGCCGCAAACTTGGCCAGTGGCACGATCTCATCGAAGAACTCTTTGAGGTAGCCTCTACGAAGATGGCCAGCGGTTCGGAGTTCGTCGTCCGTCTTTGCACGCTCCCGGACCGATTCAACGAAGGCAAGAAGCTCTTGCGGCGTTCGAGGCTGTTGGATTTCTTCCGGTGAAAGTGGCATGCGATTGGCCTTTGACACCCAACGCCTGAGTCAAGCCGCCAAAGAAAATCGCGAAGCGCTTGATTGGTCCGCTTAAGCGAGTACGTTAGGCGGCATCGTCGGGATCTTTCCGATCATCGTCAATGACGGTGTGGGTAGTCTTACTTGTGGGATTCTTGCCGGTGATCTCCTCGTAGAGAACCGGAACGCGTCAACCCCTTTGAGACAGCCTGTTCACCAGATAGCTGTCATTCGTTCTCCTGAGTGGCGGATTCGCTCATGC